>CAYPGT010000009.1:0-42033 GCA_964410425.1 uncultured Gammaproteobacteria bacterium | reverse complement strand
GCGATGACGGACTTCGCCTTCTGCCACATAGATTCAAGCTCTGCTATAGAATACTCATTCATCTTCTTATTTTCAGACTTACAGATATCTAGCATCACATTAAACCTATCTATGAATTTATTATTAACCTTACGCAAAGCATCTTCTGGATCAATCTTATACCAACGCGCAATATTCACTACCGTAAATAAAATATCCCCTAACTCTAGCTCAGCCTCATTTCTCACTTGAGCATCATCATAATCATCCTTATAAGGATCTTTGCCAGATTGCTTTCTATAATTCTCTATTACTTCTTTCAGCTCAGCTACCTCTGAATCTAATTGCCCCCAAAGTTTCTCTTCCTCATCCCATTCGAAACTTTCTTTCACAGCTTTCTTGGAGATCTTCCAAGCAGCAGCGAGCGCTGGTAACTCATGTGGAATACCCTCAAAGATTGAATTACGTTCACTTTTCTCCTTAGCCTTCTCTGCATCCCACAGCCTATCTACCTCTTTAGTATTAGCTGCAGCATCTTTACCAAAGACATGCGGGTGACGTTTAATCATCTTCTCGTTAACAGAATCTACGACGTCATTGAAATTAAACAAACCTTTCTCTTCAGCCATGCGTGCATGCAAGACTATCTGCAAGAGCAAATCACCCAGCTCCTCTTTCAATTCACCAAAAACTTTTTCTGCTCCATTAATATTCTGAGAGTGCTGCTTAACGAACTGATATTGACTAAAGCTTTGCTCTAATTCTTTTTCTGCTACTTTATCTATCGACTCCAGGGTTTCATATAATTCTTCTAATAAATACCTTTTAAGTGAAGCATGGCTTTGCTTAAGATTCCAAATACAACCAGTATTCGGATTACGTATATCCTTTATAGTTTGTAAAAATTTATCAATAGAGTCGCTCACATTAGTAATTGTAATACAATCCATTCATTTCCCCAATAACGCAACTACTCTCATCGTTAAATAAGTAATCATCCTTCTAAATCTCATTAAATAATTTGTACTCAAACTATTAGCTTTCAGTGCTATAATCAAGAAAAAAGGAGTACACATGAAAAGCAAAATTTCAAAATTATTTTTAATTCTCTGTTTAACAATCACTGGATTACTAGCTACTACTGCACCGAGCGTCGCTGCAGGTAAGAGAGGAGCTATCACTGGTAAAACCGTAGTTGGTGGTTTACTATCACTACTTATCTGGCCGGGTATTGGACAAGCTGTAAACGATGCACCAGGTAAGAAGGTTGGCACTCACGCTATCGTAGGTTTATTGCCTCCGTTTAGATTCTGGTCTGGCTATGACGCTCTTTATAACCGTCAGGGCGGCTATTGGAACGGCAAGGTATAAGCTGTCAACTTAAGTCTAATCTTCAAAAACCCCGCAATTGCGGGGTTTTTTGTTAGTATTGTTGATATGAGCTTAACGAGTGAGCAAATCATTAACAGATCTTCTCAAGAAACCCAAGAAATCATCCAAAAAATCCTCAAAGCTAAATCAGCTGTGGTAGTAGCTCACGTCAATCCAGATGGAGATACTTTAGGATCTATGTTGGCTCTAGCGAGAGTCTTAGAACAAGCAGGTGTCACACGTGTCGACAGAGTAATGCATGATGAAGTACCTGAGATATATAAATTCTTTCCCGACCAAGAGAAGGTGCTCTGCTCCATGAACGAAAGTGACAGACTGCGAACACTTAATGAATATGACATGAGTTTTTGTTGTGACTGCGGCTCCGTGACTAGGCTAGGATCAGCTGGACGTATTTGGCAGCAGGCTCTTACCACTTGTAATATCGATCATCATTTATCCAATCCACTTTATGGCATGCTTAATGCTGTTGATCCTAATGCTACTTGTACCGGTCAAGTAGTTAAGTCCATAGCTGACGCCTTGATTCAAGCTGGACGCAAGATTCACACTGACGCTGATTTAGCCAGTCTCTATTACATCACTCTACTTACTGATACTGGTGGCTTTAGACACAGTAATACTAACGAGAACGTTTTTAAATGGGCTCAAGAATTGGTTTCTCAAGGAGCTAAACCAAGTACGCTCTATCATCAGCTATTTAATCGCATGCCATTCAGAGCTATTAAGATCATTGGAGCAGCCCTAGATAAATTAGAACTATTAGAAATCAATCAAGGCTCCAAGAGCATTCGCATTGCTTACACCTATACGACCAGAATTGAGCTTGAACAGCTTGCTGCCAAGGACGAAGATACTGACGAAATAGTAGATCACATCATGCGTATTAAGGATATTGATATGTGCCTTTATTTAAGAGAAGGTAAGGTCAAGGGTAAGGATACATTTAAGGGCAGCTTGAGAAGCGCTGTTGACTTCATAGACTGTTCTAAACTTGCAGAGCAACTTAACGGCGGCGGTCACGCTCGTGCTGCTGGTTTCAATCTAGATGCAGGATCGATGGAAGAGCTTAAAACAAAGGTTTTGCAGTTGATAGCAAGTAGTTGATAATTATATACTCGAAGCTTGTTCAGTCAAATTATTCAAAAAAAACGATAAAAAAAAGAAGACTTAGGCTTTCACCTAAGTCTCCCAACCCCCACGAGAAAATTGTTATTAGCTATGAATCATTACTCATAACCGCTGGTAACTGAGTCAGGGACTCTATCACCACATCTGCACGCTGCTGATCGGACATAGTGTCCAGTGTGCGCCACATATACTTGACCCATTCCTTGCGCTCTGAGTCCAAGCAATCTAAATTCTCTTGTATAAATTCTTCTGATGAATTGTACTCCCTATAGTAATAAATTGCCGCGATAGTGTCAGCCACGTAAGAGAACGTATAGTCATCTACTGCTGATTCTTCACTTAATGTCTGACAATCCGATAGAAACCTCTCCAATAAAATACCTGGATCTAAGTAATCCCTTACCTCAAAGTCCGCCTCGTACATGTGTATCCCCCTAGATAAAAACCAAATCAGTTAAATTTCCCCAAATTTATTTCCCTACTGATCTTGAGATTTGTGATCTCCTGGTTTGTACTAATCTTATTGGCTGAGATGGTTTAGGTATGGTTAAGCTATTTGGATTAGTCTTGAAGAATAATATTAAATAATTTTAATATTAGGGCATGGCAGCGAACGACTATAAATAATACAAATATCGCCCGAAGGGCATTTTCATATTCATAAAAGCTTAGATACAAGGCTTATCGCTGCTGTTTCAGCCTTAAGCAAGCGCCTGCCAAGCCCCAAAGGCGTAAAATTCAAGGATTCCAGTAGCTTTACTTCTTCATCGGTTAAACCACCTTCTGGACCCACTAATAAGCACAAATGCTGAATGCTCAATGCTGAATGCTGAACGTCAAATTCTAAGGGACATTGAGCCTTGAGCGTTGAACCTTGAGCTTGATCTGCTAATCTCTCGTTTGCAAAAATTCTCAGAGAGCCTTCTAGCAAATGCTTACTAATATCCTGAAACTCTATAGCTTTATGTAGCTTGGCAAAAACTGCGCCCTCACATTGTTCTGTAGCCTCTTGAATAATTTTATTAAGCCTCTCATATGCCTTGTCACTATCTAAAGCCTTGAAATTCTGTTTCTGACTACGTTCAAAAACTACTGGTATAAAATTCTGCACACCCAATTCAGTAAGTTTACGTATCATCCAAGAGAAAGCATCAGCCTTAATCACTGGAACAAAAAAACTAATCTCTGTATTTAATTCACGCTGCGATTTTTGTGTTTTAAGTATTTTAAAACTAGCTTTAGATTTGCTGATAGTAATAAGCTCAGCACTGAAGACTGCCCCACTACCATCAATAAAAGTAACTTCTTCAGCGTGCCCTGGTTTGAGCCTTAAAACATTATTTATTTGATGCAATAATTCCTTAGATTCAATACCAATGGTCTGTTTAGCCCTATCTATAGTATCTGCTACTGAGGTTGTAAATCTGTAATTGCGCGACAATGGTTATAATATTAACATGCTTGATATCAAACTAATTCGCAAAGAACCAGAGAAAGTAAAAGAACTACTTTCTCGCCGGAACTCAGTTTGGGCAAGCCAAATTGATCAGATTATAGAACTTGACCAAGCTTATCGCGCAGCACTACAAGAAAAACAAGAATTAGAAGCTAAACGTAATTCATTATCTAAGGCAGTTGGCATGAAAAAATCTCAAGGTCAAAACGCCGATAGCGAAATGAAAGAACTTGCAGATATCAAAGCTGCATTACAAGCTATCTCTGATAAAGAGCCAGAATTATTTGCTAAACAAAACAGTATTCTTGAAGGTATACCTAATTTGCCAGATGCGAGTCTACCACTGGGTCATAGCGACGAAGACAATCAAGAGATACTGAGATGGGGAACTCCACGTAATTTCAATTTCCCCGTAAAAGAACATGATGAGCTGGGCAGAGAGTTAGGGATATTTGATTTTGAGCGTGGAGTGAAGCTTGCTAAGAGTAGATTTACACTAGTGAAGGATCAAGGAGCTAAGCTTGAGAGGGCATTGATTAATTTCATGCTAGATCATGCTGCTAGTCGGGGTTACACAGAGATACAGCCCCCTATCATGGTGAATAGTGCCTGCCTCTATGGTACGGGTCAGCTGCCTAAGTTTAAGGAAGATTTGTTTAAGGTAGAGAACGAGGATCTCTATCTCATACCTACAGCAGAAGTCCCACTAACTAATATTTATCGTGATGAGATTCTAGATGGAGCTGATCTGCCTATATACTTCTGTGCTTATACTCCTAACTTCAGATCAGAAGCTGGTTCTGCATCAAAAGACACTCGCGGTATTATTCGCCAACATCAATTCAATAAGATTGAGCTTGTTAAGCTTTGCAAACCAGAAAATAGCGCTGCTGAACACGAGAAGCTTACTCAAGACGCTGAAGCCATACTACAAGCTTTAGAGCTACCTTACCGTAAAATGCTGCTCTGCACTGGTGATATCGGTGCGAATGCTCATCGTTGCTATGACCTAGAAGTCTGGTTCCCTGGTCAAGCCAAGTATAGAGAGATCTCTAGTTGTTCAAATTTTATAGATTTCCAGGCACGTCGTGCTCAGATTAGGTTTAAGGCAGATGCCAATTCCAAGACAGAGCTTGTCCACACTATTAACGGCTCGGGACTTGCCGTTGGACGCACTGTTGCGGCTATCTTAGAAAACTATCAAAACAAAGATGGCTCAGTGACTATTCCTGAAGCATTAAGGAAGTACATCGGATTTGATATCATCACAAGCAAAACTTATATTCCTTCTTAACCTAGGCTTAACTTCTATATTGTTTATTTAATAGGTAAGTAAGAACTGGAGTAAGTTATGAGCGGAAGTAGCGATGGATTATCAGCTATAGACTTAAGATCTAGCATCATTAAAAAGACCATTCAAGATACTGGTCTTGCAAACACTTCTATTTTTCAAACGAATGATCAACCAACCACAATTGAACAATTCCCTAACGATCAATTTGATATCAGTGCCAATTCACTTATAAGTGACAAAATGACAAGAGCACTTCAAGTGAACCAAGATCTCAGAGGTGCTGATGGATTAGAGATAAATTTTGCTAATGAATCTAGTGGACCACAAACAATCAAAAAAGATTATGATCCAGTTGCAGCACCAGAAGGTGAAAGAAAGTCTGAAATACCAGAAGCAATGACAGAACTCGCAATAAATAAAGCATTAGGTGATGCTGGATTAAAGGTACCACCAATTAACCTTAAAGGAATGATGGACAGTAATGCTAGTCAGTCAAACATAGTTAGCAATAAATCAACTAAAGCATCTAATATCAACTTTAACGCTTAAACAGTTTTACTTAGAGGCTCTATAAAAATAAATACTCGCTGCAATGCCAGCTAGTATTAAGTTTGGTATCCAGACTGCAATAGAAGGTTCTATTCTCCCTGAATCTGCGTAAGAATCAAAAATAGTTTGTGACATGTAAAACACAAACACTATTAAACCAAGAGCGATGTAACCCCAATTAACAACTCTTCTACGCCCTACTATTCCTAAGCAAGCACCAATCACTGCCAGAATAAGGCAAGAAACTGGATAAGCAAATTTATTATAAAACTGCGCTTTAACAGAATTGAGTTTATCAGTATAAATACCATCGCTTTCATGTAGTTTAATAAAATGATAGAGCCCAACGAAATTCAATTCATTTAGCTTAGTTAATTTCTTTAATATCTCATTAGGATTGAGACTACTAGGTATAAGAGTATGCTCAAAGTTAGTCACCAAGTGCATTGATGCCGAGCTAGGCTCAGCATTATTAGCTTCACCATCATCATTCTCCATGTCGCTATCATCACTTGAAGCTTTAATATAACTACTACTACCTTTCTCTAATACCCAACCACCTTTAAGTGGATCCCAATGTCCTTTCTTCGCAGTATGAATCATTGATAAGTTTTTCTTAGAGAAATCAAGAATCACAACATCTCTTAATAAGTCCTCCTTGAACTTCCTCACGTAAAATATTCTACGAATAGTGCCTTGAGAATCTTTTTCGAAATAACTAAAACCATTCACTGAATCTGTAGAAATCGGATCTTTATAAAGCGCTAAAGTATATATCTTCTCTGCGAAGGGAGTTGTGAAAGGCACAATAAATTCAGATACAAAAAAAGTAAACATGATCCCAAGAATCCCGAGAATAAATACTGGTCTCATAATTCTCGTGTAACTCGCTCCAGCAGCACGCATTGCGAGGACTTCTGACTGTGCCGAAAGCTTCTGAAAAGTAAGGAAAGCTGCCAGCAGAATACCAATGGGTGTAGTAATGGCAAGTATCTGAGGTATCTCCAATCCTAAGACGACGATGCCCGTGCCTAAACTAGCACCTGACCTAGCCAGTAACTTAAACACATCCTTAAACTTATCAATTCCCAACCAAACACCAGTAATAATCCCAGCCCCACTCACTAAAGGTAACCAGAATTCTGTGAGGATATATTTATCGAGTTTTTGAATCATCTAGCTCTTAATGCTCAATATTGAACGTTCAATGCTCAACACTTCTTGGAGAGCTTTAATCGCTGCCATCATTTCAATTGACGACTCTAGCTTGTTAACATACTTACCCACACCGATACCGTGCGCGCCAGCAGCGATAGCAAGCTTCGCAGTATCAGGGCTAATGCCAGACGCAGTGAGGATAAATGTTTTAGATACAGCTTTAGAAATCTCGATAGTGTTAGCCAAAGTCAAACTAGCCTTCTCAATCTGTCCTAAGACTGCTGCACTCTTAGCTTCTACCAAAGATGCACCTTCTGTTTGCAGAATATCCACACCCAATACTTCAAGCTTAGTAGCAAGTGCAACTTGCTCACTTACCGATAAATGTCCTGGGATAGTAATAGATACTAAAGCTTGCTCTCTAGCAGACATAAGCTCTGAAGCCCAGTCATAGACTTGATCTGCGCCAGGGAATATACCTTCATCATGTAACGCTTCAAAATTACCCAACTCAAGCACAGTAGCACCAAGTTCTTCAGCTCTAATCAACTCAGCTACATTTACAGAACTAACCACGATCGCGGTGTTTTTAGCAGCAGCAACAGCTTCTACTACGATATCCTCTCTTGCAGAGATATCCACACAAGCAGCTTGCATTGCATCAGCAGCTCTGACTATTTGTAAAACTCTCTCTTTATCAAAATTATTTATGCCAGCAATCACCTTTAGGCAACTACGAGTTTCAAGGGCGCTAATAACATTGTATTTTTTATCCATAAAAAAGATTGTAACAGAGCTTGAAATATATCTCATGTACCCCACTCCCTCGCATCTTATGTAGATAATCTTATATCACCTTACCCGAAGGGCAAAATACATATTAGAAGCTAGAATCCAAGTATATCAATGCTTATAAAATTTAACTTGACAGCGCAAAAGTGTATTTCGCCCGAAGGGCAACATACATGTTACTTATAACCCTAAAAACTCATCCTTATAGACCCTAAACGACGCTTCATTAGCTATCAGTACAGCAGTACAAGGCATGATTTCTTGGATCACCTCTAGACCGTTCTCTTCAAGTGTTTTACCACTAGCAACCAAGTCCACAATAATGTCACTCAATTCAGTAAGGGGACCTAATTCTACAGAACCATAAAGGTTAATAATTTCGACTTCAAGTCCACGCTTAGTAAAGAAATCTTTAGCAATATTTGGAAAGGTCGTAGCGACTCTCGTATAATTCGGCAATTCAGCTAGAGACTTATAGAGCCCCTTCATCGCACAAACACAGAGCCTACAGTGACCATAAGCAAGATCCTTAAGCCTCATAACATTTGTCTTAGAATCGATTACTGTGTCTAGCCCCACCACACCAAGATCTGCAGCACCATACTCCACATACGTAGGAACATCATGTCCTCTAACAAGTAAAATTTCAACCTTCCCGAAACCCAGTCCTGCACCAGCTTGTAAGATCAACTTCCTCTTATCACTAAATTCTACTTTAATATCTTTGCTTGCAAAAAATTCTATAGCTCCGTCTAACAGTGTACCTTTAGACACTGCTATTTTCAGCGTCTTTAATTTTCGCGTTTTGACTGCCACCTGACCAGGCAACTTGTTTTGGTCAAACATCACAGCAATTAATCTAGGTAAATAAAACGCAAAGCCTATAGCTGGCAAATCCTCACCAAATTCCTTACAAAGATTATCGTAGCGACCACCCATCGCCAATAATTTCCCTTGACCTGGCACGAGTAAATTAAAATGTAAACCAGTATAAAGTGCCAGATCAGGACACTGTAAAGCATCAAAGCTAATTACAGAATCAAGTTTGAGTAAAGTTCGTATTCCACTTAAATCTAAATCAAGAACTTTCTCTAACTGTTTAGTATCATCAGTTAATAAAGCACGCAGCGCATGTCCTTCTGGGATTAAGTTCTTAAAACCAATAATATCTCCCTTGCGAATCAAGTCATAGACTTGGTTACCAATTCCAGGAAATTTAGCAATCACTTGCCTCCATATCTTAGCGTCAGTCACGGTAACTTTACAGCCAGTGATACCTAACTCATTAGCAGACTGAAGCAAGAGTTCCAAAATCTTTGTATCTGAGCTTTTAGCATCAGCACCAATATACTCAACTCCTATTTGTTGAATTTCGCGTGAATCATCGGTAGCAATACCCTTATATCTAAAAATAGTTGAGTTGTAATAAAGTTTCAGTGGAAATTTTAATTCAGAAGCCCTGGAAGCAACAGCCTTAGCGATAGGCTGGGTCATCTCCGTGCGCAGAGCTAATACCTTGCCGTCCTTATCTACCAACTTAAATATTTCACTATTAAACTTACTGTTAGCCTTCTCAATAACAGACACATCTACTAGAGTAGGTATCACTATTGGTTCACAGCCTGCTTTCTCATATAAGGCAATCAACTTTGATGTTACAAACTCTTGTTTGCGCACATCAGAAGGGAGCCAGGTTTTAATACCAGAGAGGGTCATAATTTTATAGTCAATGTCTACTTGTTTCAAAATCGTCCAGAACAAGGCTTGCGAGTCCCGAGACACCGGAGTTGACTAAAACGTCAATGAGGATGGCGAGGGACGAGCGTAACGCAGTTATGGGCGATTTTGAGACAAGTTTATTATAACCTATGGACCAGCAGGTGTTAATAGCTTATCAAGGTTCAGTATGCTATTACCCTTAAGTCCCATGATTACAGGAATCTTATCAGCTGATTGCTCAATGATATCCAAATACTCAAGCTCAGCTACTTTAGGGTTCATCTGGATAGCACTACCCTTGATCTCTACTTCTTTCGCCTTAGCTTCACCTTTGATAATTTCTATTTGCTTTTCCTTGATCGCGATTTCTTTTCTGATTTGAGCTAATTGTGCTTTCTGTAAAGCAATCTGCTTACGCTCTATGGCTTCAATATACTCAGGTGAGAAATCTATACGACGCAACAATACATCCTTCAGCTCAAACCCTGATTCCAAGAAGGATTCAGAGAGATACTTAAACACTTCTTCAGTTACTTTACGACGCGTCTCTTCAGTATAAAGTGCATCAGCAACGTTAAGTGCGATAACTTCTTGCATGATTTTGCCCGTCTTAGCTTTAAGCACCGATTCATAATCAGTTCTAAGTTTTTGGTAAACCTCTGGTGTACGAGCCTGTATCATCTGACTAACGATAGAGACCTCAATACCCACTACTTGCCCATCCTGAGTCTTAGCTAATATAGGATCACCTAAGCGCATTTCATCAGTACCAACATTAGAGAATGAATAAGTAACAATTCTGGTATCAAACACTATTAAACTTTGCACAAAAGGAATAAGAAAATGCAGACCCTCTTTAAGAATATTATTCTGCACACCACCTTTAAGATTGAATATCACTCCTGTTCTACCTACTGGGATAATTTTTACTGACTGAGATAAAAGCGCCAGCGTCAGAAATAATATTATTAGAGCTACTTGATTTTTGATTCCGAACATTTTCTCTCCTTAGAAACTATCATTAATAATTAGACTAGTACGTTTACCCAAAGTCTGCGCCTTGCGAAACCTGATATAGTCAGGGTTTCGTGACAAAGCTCCGACCTTAAGCATAATAGCTTCAGCTTCACCCTGAGCCTTGGTAATCACAGCATCCCGTTTATTCTGTTCTTCAACAATAATATTATCCTTGGTATCTAGATCGATACGCGCTCTCTGTTTATCCTCGATAGCACTTTGATAAGCATCCGAGAAAGTAACCTCATCTAATAAGAACTCTGCTAAAACGATCTTAAACTTAGCGAGTTTTTCTGACAGAGCTTTAGCGATAGCATCAGCAATAGCTCTTCTATCTTCACTATAAATTGCCGAAACCGTATAACCAGAAATAACCTCTCTCACTAAACTTCTTACTACTGGTGTGATAATTTTGTCGACATAGGAACTATAACTATCATTGCCTAGGTTTTGGTGTACCCACCATAACTCCTTAAAATCTGGTCTAGCACGCACAGTGACATCGACAGTGATATTTTGTCCATCAGCAGTCAGAGTATGAATAGAGTTACCCATAACCTGGGCTCCTCGCTTAGATCTATCTGTTTTATCAGAGAATATATAACTTATTTCTCTAACATTATAGATAGTGGGTTGCTCTATTAAAGGAATAACGAACTGCACTCCTTCTTCTAGTACGCGCTGCTCCATTCCTGTAATCCTGTTAAATACAACAGCTCTTTGACCAGCACCAACCAAGATAACGAAATTGGGTACAACAAAAACCAACAATAGAACCGTTATTATTGTCCATTTATGCTTAGACAAGAAAAGATCTGGATCAAAAGCACCACCTTGCTTAAATTTTCTTGCACTAAAGAAATCAGGAATATCAGGCTTGTCCATATTTTGGCTAATGGTAGCATGCTAAAAAAAGCTGTCAGGATAATTAAAACTTTATAACTGAAGACAGAGCCTAATTGAGCTTTGCTATAATCACTAGTTATGTCAAAGATAAAAGTTGGTATTAATGGTTTCGGTAGAATAGGAAGAAACGTGTTCCGTACTCTACATGAGAATTTTGCAGATAAACTTGATGTTATTGCAATCAATGACCCTGTGTCAGACCCTAAAATTTCTGCACACTTGATAAAGTACGACAGCGTACTTGGCGGCTATAAAGGTACTGTCGAATCAACTGATGACAGCATTACTGTTGATGGCAGAAAAACTGCGTTTTTAAGAGAAATGAGTCCAGCTAATATTGGCTGGGGCAAACTAGGAGTAGATATAGTTTTAGAGTGTTCAGGTGTATACACTGATGGTGCTAAAGCTAAAGCTCATCTTGATGCTGGTGCGAAGAAAGTACTTATCTCTGCACCTGCTAAAAATGAAGATCTCACTGTCGTTATGGGAGTTAACGATGACAAGTATGATCCAATTAAGCACAACATTATATCTAACGCAAGTTGCACAACGAACTGCTTGGGACCTATAGCTAAAGTTCTAGATGATAAGTTTGGAATTGAAAGTGGATTAATGACAACTATTCACTCATATACATCTGACCAAAGATTACTTGACAATGCTCATAGCGACCCTAGAAGATCTAGAGCTGCAGCGCAATCAATGATCCCAACTAGCACTGGCGCAGCTAAGGCTATTGGTTTGGTATTACCGCATCTTAATGGCAAGCTTAATGGATTTGCGATCAGAGTTCCAACTCCTAACGTATCTGTTACTGATGTAGTCTTCACTTTCAAGAGCAAAGTAACCAAAGATGAAATCAACAAAGCGTTGAAAGAAGCTGCGGAAGGCAAACTGAAAGGTATTCTTGCTTACACTGAAGAAGAGCTTGTATCAATTGACTTTACTTCTAACCCTAACTCATCAATAATAGACGCTCAAATGACTACGGTTGTTGGCGATCATCAAGCTAAAATACTTAGCTGGTATGACAATGAGTATGGTTATTCTAATCGTCTCTGTGAGCTTGCAATACTTGTGGGTTCTAAGTTACCTGTAGCAGTATAGTTTATCCGAAAAGTGCCATCTGCTGGCATTTTTACAGACTCTATTTACTTGCTTCTATAAAGCGTATAGTACCAACTTTCTTGGTAATGGTCTGACCGTCAACGTCTAATTCTAGATTAATTTCCAGATCACTTTTTTGTTGCAGAGGATCAAGCTTCAAGTTAGCAGCAATAATTTTATCGTTTAAGAACTTGGCTTCTTGACCATTAATTTTAGGAGCTTTGATTGATTTGTTACAAATGAAACCATAAGTCTCTATATTACTAATAGAGATGAACATGTTTCTAGCAAAAATCCTCTCATGTGGTCCAAGAATCTCAGCCTTGGAGATACCCATGTAAGGCAAAGGCTCTTCATTAACTATCAGTTCTAGACTTGAACTAATTTGGTTTGGATCAAGCTCTTGAGAGAAGTCTGGAATAAAATTAATACTGGCAATTTTTGCAGAAGCTTGACCAGTGTAATTAGAACGGTTCAAACTGGCACTAATAAGCAACTCTTCACTTTTAAGCGGCTTAGACAAGAACACTCTGATTAAAGAATTGTCAATATCAACAGTCTTGAACAATAGATCAGCATCGCTTAATTCCTGTGAGTCACTAGCATACATCTTAAAACTGTCCTCTAAAATAAATGCATCTTTAGGCTCATATTCAAGTTTAATTTCAAAGGCTGCAATTTTTTTCAGACCTTGACCTTTGAGTTTAATTTTCAGGTCTTCAGCAAAAGCCGGAAGTCTCAAAATTAAAATTAAAAAAAGTCCAAAAAATAAGCTTTTAATTTGCATATAAATCAGCTAGATATCTAGCTACCTTAGAGTTTAACTCATGTCCACCTTTATGACTAATGACATGCATTCCTATACTTAAGGGATTAACTCCTGAAAGCATCATGTCACCAACTAGATCCAAAGCCTTATGACGAGCAGGTTCATCAGTGAAATGTAGCTCGTGAGTAAAAGCATCATCAGTGAGACCTATGACCCAACCACTTAGACCTAAAATTTTATTTTCAGTTTCATTACTAAATGTTCTAGCTCTCGCTATAAGTTCAATAGAGTCGCTACTAGCATTCCAAGTATATTCTTGAACTCCTATCAAAGGGTGCTTCCAATCTAAATGATAGGTTACCTTAAAACTATCAGCTGGAACTAACTCAATGTATCGAGAACTATCGTGTTCATCACGAATCATTATTGAAGATTTTAATGAGAACTTCACATGAGGCTTAGATTGCATCAAACCGCTCTCTCTAAAGAAATCAAGCCAACAGATCGCAGAACCATCAGCAAAAGGCAATTCATTTTCGTTTATAAAAAGATCTACATCTGTAACATTGCTAAGCGCACAGGCTGCCAAGAAATGCTCGCACAAACATACACATTCTTCATTTTTAGCTATAACTGTATTCCTTTGAGTGCTAAATAAGTTATTAATATTCGCCTCCACCACAGTAGCTGAATCCAGTACAAATCTGATCCCCAATCCAAGATTTTTTTGAATGCGCGCTTTAACCTTATTACGACTAATAATGCCGTCGGATTCTAGAGTCAATTTAACCTTATTTATGAGTACTTCTGCTGACATAGAGGTTTTAATTATAGCTCTAGAGCCATAATAAGCCTTAAATTACATTAAATATTTTTAATATTACTGCAAATTATCAATACGGTTTGCTAGAATTGGTATTGGCGTATTGACTTATGCCTATACAATGTTTCAAACATTAACAAATGTTGCACTGAGATTTATGGGGCGAATACCTCTTATTCGCGAATTGGTGCCGGAAAAATATAAAAATAATTCTACAAACTCAAAACATAGCAGAGAGGAACTTGAAACATTACATAAATATCCTCAAAAGGATTCTTTTCAGGTAGATACAGAGAATGCAGGATTCGGAGCAGCAGTAATTAGTAATCAGCAAGAACAAACTAGTGGCAAAACTGCCCTGTTAACAACACTGAAAACTTCAAATGAAGAAATACTTGATAAGCTCCCAGATCTAAAAGAAGCAATCTCAAATCATATAGAAAAATCCGAGCATGGTATCAGATCGAGAATTAATTTTCGCGAAGAAGTAATCACCAACAAAGCGCTTGCAACTCTTAACGCTCTGATTACAAACTATCAAAAGAAATTCCCTCTAATTCAACATACTAATGCAGGTACAGTAAACCCAGAAGAGTACGTTGAATTAATTCAGGAATATATTTTAAAATCTATAAAATTTATACTTGAGATAAATAACCATATTTTACATAGAACAGCAACGCTAGATCCATATGTTAATGACCAGCACATTGCCGAAGCATTTGCAAAGACCAAAGGTATAAGCAAAAAAATAGCAGAGAGGGCTTTTGGGGCTTTATATGAAAGTTTCCAACAACTACCACAGATATCTTTTGAAAGTAATCAAGGTACTGTCCATATAACTCCATACATCAGTTCAAGGCTTAGAGAAGGTATTAAAACTTTATATCTAGCTTCCAAATTTGGTGTGCAATCTTCTGAACCCTTCCAAAAATTCAAGGATGCAGTTCAAATGTCTATGCCATCAAACTCTACAACAATAGACAATTCTCTTCACAATACACTGACACTAATTAAAGCCTTCCAGCAAGCTACTCATGGAAGTATAATTCTTAACCCACAAGGAATCGATAGTGGCAATATAGGGATTGCTAACTTAGATAAACAAACTAAAGAACAAATTATTAGTTCATTAATTCACTTCATAATCCAAGAATATACTATCAGACACGATGATACTGATAACCGGACACAACTCAAACTAATTAACTTTATACAAAACACAAAAAAAGATCTCGCTTACTGCTTAAAGAAAATAGATGACTGTGAAACTACTACATCAAAAATGGCAGCGGAAATTGCTAACGAAGATATATTGAAAAATCTAGGACTGGAAGATGAACTAGCTAATATCAAAACTTTATATTCCCTAGAATCATCAACTCGCAGCTTATTAGGGTACTCCAATGATGAAGTCATAATGGGACAAACTCATCGAGGCAAACCTATTATAAATCATCTTGATGTCACTCCTAATAACCCCAAAATAGAACTTGAGAGAATTATTCACGAGATCTCGCTATTAGCTGTAATGAATGCTCTTTCTAATTTCAGAGGACGTAAAGGTCAAAATCCAATATTAGAATCCTCAAATAACTTCCAGACAATACCGTGGCTTAAATCCCTCTACCAAGAAAGATATAAAGAATATCAATCATGGATAGAATCTGAGCAAGAGACCAAGCTACCGACTAGAGCTTTAGCTAAAGAGCTAGCTCGCTTGGGCTCGGAGTTACATGATAGTTCATCACAAAGTAATCCAATGTTTTCATTCCTTGATTTCTGCGAGCGCTATAAAATAAAAGACATTGGCGAAGCGATGTTAACGAGAGTTTCAAACCTGACCGATACAGGTACAGTAGCACTACAATTAGAACTATTCAGTAAATTATTCTCATACTTAAGACGTGGAGAACAAGAAGGACTTAGTGATGAAGAAGTTAAGAAAATTCAAGATCTTACAGACTTTTTATTGGAACAATCAATCTTGAGAGATAAAGATGGCAAACAAATAATAGCACCTAAAAATGATGAACTGTATCAACCTAAATATGAATATATGAAGGCACTTATAGGCAATCGTGGAACTTTAATTCTCAACACTCCAATAATCATTAAATTTCTACTCAATAGTTTAGGTATAGAGAAAAATCATACTAAAGTTCTCAAAGAAAATTCAGTTGAGAAAAAGAATGCCATCCTCGCATCATTATTATTCTATATATTGCTGAAACACTTACCAGAACAAAGCAACGATATCGACTCATTATTAAAACGACAAGAAATATTTACCACTTTAATAGATAATTTCAAATCATTCACAGAACAATTACCGGTGTTAAAAAATAAAGTCTTAAGACAAAGCCTTGGTCTCAACGAAACCTATGATGGAGCAGATCCATCCAAAACAGGAATAATCCAAGCAATGTGCCAAGACATGGAAAGACAATTAAGTGAATATCCAAAGAGAGCTAAATTATTCCAAGAACTTGAGCAAAAAAGAAAAATACTAGAAGAAGAATATTTGCACACACATGATTCGCACATAGCAAAAGAAATTAATAACATCAGAAATCAAGAAAGAATAGTTAGACCGATAACCCTTCAAAATCTTCTTGCTGTATATGATCAACTGAGTGAATGCATCAATCGAAACCCAAATAATGTTCAAGAAATACAAAAGCTACTCAAAAATTTCAAACACACAGATGGACCGTTATTAAAAGATCTTCGTAATTATATTGGTGAATTAATTGAAGTTGAGCCACTAACCCTTATGAAATTTATTAAAACAAGTGCTAACCAAGATCTACAAATCTACACCAAAAAATTCCTCCTCAATCAAGCTTCTAAGCTTACACAAGAATTAATATCTACCAACTCTAACAAGGTTAATGGAACTATTCAAATCTTAGACAATGACGAATCAGCAATAAGGAAATATAGCAAGATACTAAATTCGGTTAAATACATTGCTTTCTTAGTTAACCACTATGGAGCTAATCAAGTAAGTATCAACAGCGCTGGAATAGATGAAACCAGCCCAAGCACAAGACCAGAAATTATTAATCACATCAACATCATCAGCAATCTAATTAGAAGAAACATATTACTACTTGTAGATGACCATAGGACAAATGAAGAAGTGTTCCCAGGGCAACTTGAGGCCAAAAGAACTCTCCTAGACCTACTTGAAGAATTTGGAATTAAATCAGACTTAAATCATAAAATCGAATGGACAAGTCTAAAGAGAGCACAAAGAATAATTGAAGAATCTAGAGACCTTGCGGTGTAATTATTAAAAGATAATGAGGCTCTCATATAAGTTATAATATTCTAGCCACTAAGATGGCTGGATAGCTCAGTTGGTGAGAGCGGTGGATTCATAACCCACAGGTCGGCAGTTCAAATCTGCCTCCAGCTACCATAATTTATGAAACGCGTACTTCAATTAATAGTTATAATTCTGGTAATTTTTTGTGCAGCAATATTTACCGCTTATTATATTTTTGAAACGAAAATCAAGAAACAAATTATTCCAAATACTACAGCTTTTATTAAAGAACAAACTCAATTAAATGTAAGCTTCAAAAAATTCAAATTCAGTTTCACCAAACTACTACAACTAGAACCTACTATAAAGATTGAAGAAGTAAATATAGAAAACTCTATCTGTGTCAATAAAATATTAATTGAACTTTACCTGAAACCCTTACTTAAGAAGAAATTTGAGATTAAGCAAATAATCATAGAAGATCTTAAACTTAGCTTGCAAGAGAATTCCAAACATGAAGTATCAGTTAAAGGCATTAATTCCAAACAACTAGCTAAGGCAATTGCTGACAATCAAAAGAAATCAAAAGAAAAGCAAAATGCTGACTTAAACTTAGTAACCGATTTCGAGCTCAACAAGTTATTAATTAAGAACTCAACTGTAAACTACTATGCCTACAATACGCATAAACCAATAAAAATTTACCCAATTGAAGTTGAACTGTCAGATTTGGGTTACGGTGCTAATGATCAGATCGTCTCCAAGCTAAAATTTAACGCCAAATTACTTGGCTCCAAAAGCTCACAAATTACTGGCTCAGGCACTATGGGACCTCTGCCATTAGACCTAAGCTACATACCGATTTCGGGCAACGAAACTCTTACAATCTTTATCAATGATATCCCTGAGGCTGACAGGAAAGTATTGCTAGGGGAGTTAGTTATAAATGATTCTAAAACTCAGGTGATTCAAAAATCTCAATTTGCAGGTGACTTACTAAGCAGCATTCGTGGCACTGGAACAGCAGAAATCAAAGATCTAATACTAGGTAAATCAAGAGCACACTACATCACGGCAAGCTCAACTATTCCCCTAACTTATACACTAAGATTAAACCAAAATCCTAATCTAAAACTAGAAAGTAAGAACGCGATTCTCAACTTAAGCGGCACTAAATCAATGCAGGGTAAGTTAAATTTTGATACTTATATTAGCTATGATCTGGATACAGCCTTCATGGAGGGATCTTCTCATGGCAGACTTAGTGGTCTTGAGATTCAAGAAGCCCTCAATTGCTTCACTGATTTCAGGAACCTAATCTCAGGTGTTTTTGAGGTAACTGATTATCATATATATTTTCAAGGTGCCAATGCCAAACAAATCAATAAATCACTTAAAGCTAATGGAGCTATAGAAATTAAGGATGGTAGTTTATATATTTTACAAAGCATAACTAAGTACAAAGATATAGCTGCCTTGCTTATCAAGAATGGTGATCAATTAACAGAGAAAATTGGCGGACAGTTTGTTAGCCTCAAAACTGATTTCAATCTTAAAGATGGTGACCTATATACTGATAATATTGCTTTGCAAACAACTAACTATCTTAATATCGCTGGCTCTGGAGTTATTAGAGCTACTCAGGCACTTGAATATGACGTATTTATTAATATAACAGGCTTAAAACAAATACCAATCAAAATTAAAGGCACTATCAAGAAACCTAAAATTTACCCAGATATCAAAGCTCTTGGTCAAGAGCAAAGCAAACAGCTTGTGAATACCGCTCTAGGACTTGGCTTAGGCATGCTGAAACAATATGCAGAACAAAACACTAAGACCACTAATGGAGCAACAACAAATACAACACCGGTTAAAATCAACAAAAAACAACTGAAAGATCTTGGCAATCAGTTATTAAAGGGGATTATCATTGAGCCTAAAACAGTACCAACTCAGCAGCCAACAAGCAACAATGGTCATCCAGCAACGACAACGACGACAACAACAACTACTACATCATCAACGAAGACAGTTCCAGTTCAAATAGATACTCAAAAAGCTCTCAAGCTAGGTCAGCAATTACTTAAAGGTATAATATTGGAAACTAATCCAACAACTTCCACTACAAGTCCACAACCTACCACTGCTACAAGTAATGGTACGGGTTTATAAAGAACTATAACCTTCGGCTACCATCAATACTTTAAGTTTTTTAACTGCCTCTCTAATCATATGTGAAATACGTGAAGGTGTTACTTGCATGCGCTCTGCAACTTCATTGCCACTCAAATTAGTATAAAATCTCATCTCTATTACTTGCCTTAAATTCTCAGGTAATTTTGATATAGCCTTCTGTAGACTGGATTTCATTTCTAGTAATTCAAGTCTCTCTAGATGCTCTTCACTATTGGGATCTACCGGACTAAAACCTGAATCTTCTTCCAATCCCTCTACCGACATAATAACTTCAAACACTGCCTTACGCGCGTCATCAATATTATTAATTACAGTAGTTTCAGTTGGATCCTTCTCCCCTTCTGACTCTGATGCAGCTTGCTTTTCAGGTGAAGTATCTAAATCTTCCCAAGTTACAACCTTCTTCACACCATACCAGGACTGACGCGAGCGTAACTCATCCTTCATTGCCCATTTCACTGATTGAGCTATATAGCTAGAGTTGTATTCAGTACCAACTGCAAAATTAGCACTCTCGATTAATTTATTCACAGCAATTAAACCCGTGTTGATAAGCTCATCGTAACTCATGATTTGCTTAGACTTAGATTGAATCTCCTTACGCGCTATCATCTCTACAATAGGCATAAACTTAGCAACATCCTTCTTGCTATTCGTTTGAGAATCGATCTTCAGTGATTTAATTTTATCTTCCGGCACAGACATTATTATCTAAACCACTCTAAAGTAGTTACTTTGATATGATATACCAAAAGAATCATAATTAATATCAATGATTGTAATTAATCCTTTAAAAAGTTGATAACAAGAAAGTTAAAGAGCTATAATAATTAAGATGAGAGCAATTATCTTTGCTGCAGGTTTAGCCTCAAGATTAGGTGACCTGACCAGCAATTTACCCAAGGCATGTTTAGCATTAAATGATCAAGAGAGTATTTTAGAAAGATCTTTAGGATTGATCCACGATAATGGTTTTGACGAAGTAGTAATAGTTACTGGGCATGCCAAAGAATCAATAGAACAGCTCATTAATAAATGGACAAAGCAGTTTAAGAAAATTGAAACTATATTTAATGCAGAATACGCTAAGCGCAACAATATCTATAGTGCTTATTTGATACGTGACTTATTAGACGGCTCTAGCTTTATATTCAATTCTGATATTGTTTATCACCAATATATTCTTGAAAACGCAATGTTCGCTTACAATGCTGATCCGCAGAGCTTCCTCGTTATCGATGATCACAAACCTCTCTTAGACGAGGATATGAAGGTTACGCTTGATGCAGAATTAAATATCTCCAGAATAAACAAAGCACTTGATAATGAAAATTCACAAGGTGAATATATTGGAATACTTTACCTTAATAAGAGTGATGCCACTCTGTTCAAGAAATCACTTGAGACCATGATAGAGGCTCAAGAATACAGTAAATATTACGAAGATGCTCTCGATCGAATTACTAAAGAACTAAATCTCAAACTGGTCTCGACTGAAGGATACGAGTGGGCTGAGATAGATACAATAGAAGATTATAATAGAGCAAGGAATTTAGAATGCGCCAAATCCCCATACCAAAGCAGCTGCAAATAGCCGAAGATTATCCTAGCTTAGTAGCACATATCAAAAAAACCATCGAGCAAAATTCATTAAGCAAGGTTTTAATATGCACGGGAGAATTCACCTATGACTTCCTTGTTAAAAAGCTTAACGAAGATCTCAGTGCATTTATAAGAACCGAAATAAAAATTATTAGTGAAGAAGATATAAGCAAGCTTATTGCTTTAGAAGCAGAGACTAAGAATTCCAGCGGATCATCAAAGCAAACGAGTTCCAAAAGTATTGCAATTTATGAAACCCTAGCTGCTTGTAATATTAATACTGACAATATTGCCAAAACTAATAATGCCATCATTGCTATTGGTGGTGGCAAGGTTCTGGACTTTGGTAAGTATTTAGCTGCCAAATGTTTATGTAAATTTATCAGCATCCCGACTTTGATCTCTCATGATGGAGTTTGTTCTCCGGTATCAGTACTAAGAGGCAAAAGCCTTGGCGCTACTATGCCAGTGGCATTGATAGTGCCTCTATATATTATTGAACGAGGCTCTATAGAACATATTCAAGCTGGCATAGGTGACTTAATCGCTAATTTATCTGCAATAGCGGACTGGCAACTAGCTGCACAAAAAAATAATGAAGAGATTGATGATTTTGCCATAATGCTTTCTCGAAGGGCAGCAATCAACATCGTGCAAACCTTAGAAAATCAAACTCTTACTCATAAAAACCTACCTAAGGAAATCCAAGAAACTATTCTCAAAGATCCCAATTTTCTTAAAGCTTTAATCGAGAACCTAGCTTTATCGGGAATTGCCATGAGCATAGCAGGCAATTCCAGACCTTGTTCTGGAGCAGAGCATCTTATATCTCATGCAATTGACCAGCTATACGGACATGGAACTAAGGCTATGCACGGCATTCAAGTATTAATTGCAACCTTATTTCTAGAGCAGTTTAGGGACTCTGACTTACTGGATCCTAAAACTAAAAGTCCAGAAGAAAGCAGGTTAAAGCAAATACTCAAGAAACTAGGCTTCCCTACAGAGTTTAAGGACATTGGTATCAGTGATGCTGAACTTAAAAGCATTCTTGAACTAGCACCAAGGACTAGAGTTGGACGTTATAGTATTCTCAATGAAAGTCTCATAGTTTCAAAAGAAGTCGGGTAACTACTCACCTATTTATATAACATTTTCATTTCAAATCCCTTAAACCGGGATGGGATTGTGGTTCCGCCGCTTCGCGGCGGTTACGCTGCACGCGGCTTAATATAGTAAATTATTATAGCTGTCCGCAGGACAAAACGCGCCGAAGGCGCGTAACTATATAAAATGAGATTTAGATAGATGACTAATTATTTGACGAAGTGAGTAGTTACTCTAATCATACCTTAACCTCTAGAGGTTAAATGACCCCCTTGAATTAAAATTATCCGGTAAATAATATCCATGAATTTTCTGTAACCCTTATCAACAAAGGGTTACAAGGAAAATCCTCAGGTGACTTTTGACCCCTTTCATTTCTTAGAAGCTAATGCTAAAACTAGAAGCATGAAAGGTCGATTCAATCTCACAAAAGATACTTTAAGTAAAGAACAAAGAACTTATCTCTCGAACTTATTTGGCATTGGAGGTGGAGCTGTACTATACACTGAATGGCAATATGCATTTGCTATGAATGAAATCAAACCTCTAACAGTTTGGCAACAAATAATGATAGTGTTTATTTCTGTTACAATGTTGTCAATAGGCGCGTTGTTTCAAGAGAAAGATGATGGAGACCCAAGGAATGAGCAAGACTGATATGCTAATGGTGGCCTTAATGGTAGGCTCCGTCTTCTCGATACCATTAATGAGCATAATACTTCCACCTTACTTAAAAAAAATCAATACATGGTTATCGAAGTTTATTAATAAATTCATAGAAATTAATATTATTGAAGAAGACGCGTAATATTTAAGAATAATAAACTCAAACTTCTTTTATCCAGGGGGTGGATATGGACGGATACAGCGAAATAGACACTATATATTTCTCAGTCGGTGACAAGACTTCATATGCCAAGTACGTGCCAAAGCTTATTGACAAGCTCAATAATGAACAAGCAACAGCTAACGACAAAAACCCTAAACAACTTAAAGAACTAACAATTGAAACTGGCACTTATATTGGATCACCACCTTATAAACCAGTTCCTAGACCTCTACCAAAACTACTTAAACAATATCATGCAGCAGAACATCAGGTCTACAATTGCTTTCTTAGTAAAATTAAGCAGATTGATAGTAAAGCTAAACTTAATGAATTTCAAAATTATATCCCTAGAGTTGAAGAAGCCCAAGACTCCAATCCCTTCTCCATACTGTGTGGAACCACAATATGCTTCAGCTCAGGGATTCTTCTTATAGCAGCAGCCATTCCCAATATATTCAAGCTCAGCTCTAATAGTTATTTCATGATAGCTTGGTTTGCTTTCATAATCACTATAACCGTTATAGCGAGTTACTTTATACAGAAAAAATTCTACTTGGCACAAGCTGAGGATAGACAACTGATCTTAGCAATCGAAGCATTAAAGGAGGTACTTAAAGATGAACGAGATCTTACTACATAGCATAAATATTGGCAGAATTTGTTTTCATATAGGAGCAATTATTGCCGCCGTTAGTTTCCCTATTTGGGGTTATAAATTAATAGAGAATCGACTGATAGGTAAACATCAAGCCTTACGAGTAACTAGAGACAATGCAACGAAACGCTATACCACTAGCATAGTTGCATCTGTTGGTACGACTACAGCTGGAGTGTTTTTAATTCAGGTCTTGCCATTAGTATTTAGCATTATTAATGATGTCGGTGGGCAGTTTGCTGTAAACACCGTTTATTCCGAACATCTCTCTGGCAGTGGTCTAGGGCAATATGTGGATAGCCTCTATGGGCTCACAGCTCAACTTGGCGACATGATGCAGACAGCAGCACCCATGGCAGCAGTGGGATTAGGAGGGTTTAATTTGCTTAATAACCTTTCAAGAGGCTTACCAGCAATTATAAGAAAATGATCCAAACTTACAAACACTTCAAGAAATCAGAAGAGCTATTAATGGGACTTAGCTTGTTTACCTGGATTAAGATTGCCATAGTAACACTTGCATTAATTTATTCCAGCATTAACTTAAAGCTAAGCCCCAATAGCCCTTTGTTCCTATTTTTAGGAATCATTTGGATGATCATCACTGCTTTCATTATCAAATCCTCGCTGGATGATGAAGTAGAAGGCTTTTATACTTCATTTATCACCCACCCTTTCCTCAATCATTTATTCAAAGCCTTCCCAAATCACGAAGGCTATGACTCACTCTATACAATGCAAAACCTTAAAACTATTAATATCGATCATGCCATCACTAAAGAAGGAGATCTCTTGGCCTTTATTAAACTTAGCAATGGTATTTCTTGGAATAAAACTAGTATCGAAGACCGGAAGAGAATCTTAGAAAATTGGAGCAATTATTTAGCTCAAATACAGTCTATTAGTGCTATGGATTCATATCTATTAAACTCCAACTGCTTTGAAGATTCTATACAATCCTTTATTTGGATCAAACCTTATCATGCCAAGTATAACGAAGTAGATATCATAATAAATGATCACAATATAAACCAAGCTCAATCTATCAATAAAATTTGGCATCAACAAACTTTCCATGAAAGCAAATTTATCGCCAATCCAGAATTCTATATTATCCTAAGACACAAGAATAATATCAATAAAACCAAAATCTCCTATAAGCTACTCAGCAAATGGCTTCCAC
Source organism: uncultured Gammaproteobacteria bacterium (assembly GCA_964410425.1). Classification (GTDB taxonomy): domain Bacteria; phylum Cyanobacteriota; class Vampirovibrionia; order LMEP-6097; family LMEP-6097; genus CAYPGT01. The sequence goes on along the minus strand of CAYPGT010000009.1, from coordinate 17,092 downwards.
AATCATATATAAATCAAATCTTCAACACTCAATTCAAGCCTGAAGAATTAGAAGCAGAGTTTAAGCTATTTGACCAAAAAATTAATAGCTGCATAAGTGTTTTAGCTGGCATCAATATCCACGCAGAGAGGCTTAGAAGCTCTGAATTGACGAAGTTTTGTGATTATTGGCTAGCGACCGATCATATACTTAATAGCAGCTGCAATGACAATCCATTTATCATTAAGGATGAAGCTAAATATATACAGTTCAATAATCGCTATCAAAAAACTTACCGCATTGCTTGCCCACCTGAAACTGGAGACTTAGATTTTTGGTTATTAAATTATATTCCACTATTCAACTCAGAAGCTTATATCTCCATACAACTCAGCCCTAGAGACCCTCATCGAGATAGACGTAAAGCTGAAAGCAAGTCCGAAATAATGAAACAATTATCACGCAATAATAAGATGAGTACGCTAAGTATTATCCAAGAGAATCAAAAGATATCAGAGAATTTAATCAATAAACCATTTAGCTTTGACTTGGTTATTTATATTGGCATTATTTCTGACTCAATAGAAAGCATACAAGACATGGATAATATCATTCGCAAACCTATTAAATTATCTAAGCTTGCAAGTTTAGATAGACAACAAATTCCTAATTGGCTTTATTCCTTACCTTTTTCCTATAATAAATTAAAAGACAAAGAAAAATTATTTGCTAATCTAGATTTCGCTACATCTTGTTTTCCTTTCGTTGATAATAACCTAGGGACTAATTCTGGAGCCCTTTTAGGTATAGCTCTCGACAATGCTAAACCTGTATATTTCAATGAATATGATAGAGATTATTGCAATAATCGTGGCATTAACTTTATTGGTGATTCAGGCTCAGGTAAGACCGTTGCAGCGAAGCTTGCCATCAAGCGCAGACTAGTAGATTCTAATAAATCTTTCTATATCATTGATAATACTGAAGATGGCTGGAAGTTTTTCATAGACTATTTTTCTGGAACTATTATAGAAATAGATAAGTATGGTGATGCTAATGATGGTAGACCACTGTTTGCACCCTTTAAGATACCAGCAGATCATAGTCAAGAACAGTTTAATAATCATCTAGAAGGGCTTATCAGCCTGCTTGGCATTCTCAAAGAAGATCAAGCGAAGATTTGTGCCAGCGAGAAATTATTCCTAACCCAAAGTATCAAGACCATTTATCAAGCCAATGATGACCCCTGCCTCAGCGATTTATACAAGCTATGGCAAGCTTCAGAGCACGAATCAAGCAAGAAGTGGCTAGATATCATCGCTCCATATTCCCGGGTCAGTGACGGCATCTACTCTAAATTAATGGACGGCACTCAAGCTTACTTAGATGATCAATCAAGATTAATTTTATTTACTTTCTCTAAGCTTAACCGAGACTCAAACTTCTTGCCTGTTAGCTTATATTTAGTATCTAATTTTATTAACCAAAAAGTCCTCTATGAAAAGCAAGCTCAAACAACTCTAGTAATAGATGAAGCTTGGAAGATTTTCACTGGCAAACATAGCGAACGTGGCAAAGAGCTACTCAGTCACTTCGCTAGAGCCGGTCGAGGACTGGATCTGGGACTATGGAATATATCACAAAAACCCAGTGACTTACCTCGAGAGATCCACTCATCTGCTTCTGCCACTATATGTTTTCAACTTAAGGAAGCTAGTGATAGAGCAGAGATGTCTTCATATAGCAGTCTTAATATTAACGAAAGAGCTTTACTAGAGTCTCCAGCTCTGTTTGAAGCTGGTAACGCATTAGTCAAGACCACTAGAGCTTCTGGACTAATCCAAATTATCCTAGATCCCTACGAAGAAGTACTCTGTAATTCTAATAGAGAGTTTGTTAACAGACGCAATAAATTATTTACAGAATTTATGGAGACCTATAAACTTAGCTCAGCTGAAGCTGCTTATAAAACGATTGAGGTCTTATGTCATCACTAGAACAAAGCTTCAAACAATGGATGCAACAGGCTGGCATAATCAAGCAGTTACAACTATCACTAATCATAGCCATCATTATTATTGTCTTACTCAGTCAACAACTTATTAGCAATAATATAAATAAAGATCAAACGAGCAAGAAAAATACAACAACAGCAGCAGCAACGATTAAACAGAACTCAAATCCAATTAGTGAGGAAGATTTAAATAAACTGGTCAAGGAATATTTAAGTATGTTCTTTAGCACTGAGCTTGAAGCCGTTGAGTATCTTAAAGCACATAGCGATACAGAGTTATTTCTACATAGCATAGAGCCAGAACTAAAGAAGAGAATAGAGTTAAATTTAGCAAGCCAGTTTGAAATCAATGATCTATATCTAGAATCTATCAACCGTACTCAGGTAAAAGCCATTTGCTTAGGACAAGAGAACTTTCCGAATGGCGATTATCAAAGTAGAAATTTTACTATCGAAATACTTATAGACACTGGTTCACTTAAAGTGGTTGCCATTCCAGTCTTTCAAATTAATTAAATATCATGCTTAAATATATACTCTGTCTAATTTTAATATTTGAAGCTGGCTATATCAAAGCTAATGCAGCGACTATTAATCTTGATCCATTTATCAATGTCTTAAGTTTTAAGTATCCAGAAGAAAAGAATAAAGCTATAAAAATCAAGAAAGATATTTCTAAATTAGATAGTGCCAGCCAAAACAGAAGCCAGATAGAAGATTTTTTCAATCAGTATAATATAGATCCCAGTGGTGACATCATGGAACAGGTCACCAAATTTGGCTTCAATAAATTCTCCATGGGTACAGGCTTAGTAGATGTAACATTTCAGGTAAAAAACGGTGTAGAGTATGCTCTAAAAGATACTCTAGGAGGCTATCCTGAGTATCAACGTAGAAAGATCACAGAAGAAATGCTTAATGCTAATTTTCGTTCACACAAGCTCACAAATAATTTTCTAATTGGTACTAGTAATCAACATAGCGACAATAATGTAATAGATTTTATTGTAGATGTTTTCAATATATTTACGGGAGAAGCTAATGGTGATATTTTAGCGAAGAGCCAAGTCCCCAGCCTGATTCAAACCATTAAACTTATCAACAACAAATCTGTCATTCAAGAGATCTATCATTTCTTTCAAAATATAGCTTACGCATTGCTTGGACTTATAACTATGCTCATAGTATTTCAGCGCCTTAGTCGTAATGAGTTTCACTGGGAATATAGCGTTAGTAATCCATTAATAAACAGTCTTGGAGCTGCTCTCGTAATAGCATTAGTGGGAGATCTCTTAGATTTCATTATTAGGATAATCAGCACTATGAATAGCGCCATTATTTCAGCAATATTCGAAATATTCAACTCACCCTACTCACTAGATTACACAGAGTTAGCCCATAGCTGGCAAGCTCTAGTCAATCAAATAGGTTATATGCCAGGACTGGTACTCAGTATCATTGATACTCTAGCCCAATTCTTTGTTTATTTCTTTATTGCCGGTCTTATACTCAGCATAGTTATCGGCAAAATACTTTCACCACTCTGGGGATTAGCCCTAGTCTCAGAATCACTGAAATCAAACAGCATCAATTCTTTCATTCAATGGTCTAAAAGTTTACTGGTAGTAGTTTTAATCCCAGTCACCTATTTAGTAATCAAATTTATTATTCAAGAGTTCTCTAATTTGAATCTATACTTCTTAGAAGTTTCATTGTCTATTGCCAGCTTCCTATACTTACCAGCTCTTTTTAATATAATTTTGGCTCAAGGGCATGGTATCTTCCAGCCAGCATTTAGCGGCTACCAAAGCATAGTAGATAACATCAATAGTTCTTACCAAGGTTTAAGAGCAGCGCTAGAAAATAAGTAACTACTCAACTATTTATATAACATTCTCATTTCAAATCCCTTAAACCAGGATGGGATTTGGGTTCTGCTGCTATATGCAATTAAGCAGAGCCTTGGTAGACTTAATAATATATGAGCCCCAAGCTGATTTCATTAATAATACTACTAAATATCATCTGTATATTTGTTTACAAAATCATACTTGATAAACTATATGCAAATAAATCCCTAAGACTAAAGAATTACCTGAGTTCATTATTGGGGCTAAGTATTTCTCACTTACACGATGCTGCCAATTTTTTTGCCCTAATCAAGAATCAAACACAAGATAGTAATCTACAAAATTTTGCTAAGGGAGCAAGTTTTCATTTCAGATCATTGTTTGAAGAATTAAATCAAAACAAAAAAAAATTCGATGAAATGGATTCAGATCAAATTCAAGACAACCACCTAACCCTGCTCTACCACAAGGAAGCAATAGACTTAAAAGATATATTAGAATTAGAACTCTTACAACTTAGTTCATCATCGAACGACAGACTTGAGATTTCAGACAAAAGCAATGCTGAACATGCTTTGAGCTATGGCAATTTTGGTTTACTCTCTAAGGCTATCTTAAATATAGTAGAGAATGCTCTGAAATATACAGAGAGACCGATCAAACTTGAGCTTAATGATGCTGGCAATTCATGGCAAATAAAGCTCAGCTCTTATGGTAAATCTATACCAGAATCATTAGCAAACGCTATTAACAATAAAATCGATGACAATCCTAGTAATGGACATGGCTTGAATAGCTTGAATCAAATTATGCTGTTTCATAATGCTGATTTCATTATTGACACGCTTGCTGACGAAGGAACTTCTATTAGGCTAATCTTCAAGAAATATCAAGGAGAAGCTAACCCCGTAATTAATTTACAATCCACAAAGAAAGAAACAAAAATCAAACGAGAAATTATTATTCTGGCTATCTTGGGGATAACATTATTATCCTTTCTTTATACGATTTATCACAACAAAACTGCTTGCCAAGCTTATTATAAGAGTTTCACTAAAGTAGATGATCCTAATATTATACAAAAAGAGAGAAATTGTCTCAGATATCTAACATATTTAAATGAAGTCTTGGTTGATGATATTCCAGATCAGTTGTACTTAAAGTACACTGCAAATGACAAAGAAGAACTCTTGGAGCAAATTTACTATGATTTCATCAAGCAATTCTCAGATAAGGATAAAGAATTGATATCGCTCATTCTTTTTGACCAAATACTCATCACTGCACCAATAGAATATCAACCATTGATAGATAAGGAAGCAATCTTTTTAATAGTTAAATTTCCAGATGCGCCTAATCTAAATCTCTACTTGAGCAATCACTACTTTGAAAAGAGAAAATATGGCAAAGCTGCAATCTATTCAGTTAAATCTATAATAGCCCTAATTGAATCGAAGCTTTATATGCATCCGAGACTATATCTCATATCTAAGCTTGACCGTGATCACGATAAACTGAGTCAATTCCTAGCAACTCTTTATAACCCTAACAAGCTTCTAGAGCAGGATCTAGACTCTGAGCTACCTATCGAAGAGACTCAGCAGGAAGATTCCATAGCGACTGATAACGGAACCACTCTTGAAGAAGCCGTAGTCAAACCAGCAAAGATTGCTCAACCCAAACCCAAGAGCCCAAGTAATAAACTTGATGAACTTATCGATGAGCAAGATAGAGAGCTGGGCTTAGATTTAGATTTGTAAACTGACTCAAAGCACGTTTATAATTTTATTGACCACTTCATCAATAGTAAGATCGTCTGTATTAATCTCATAAGCTCCAGAAGCCTTACGTAAAGGTGACTCAGAACGCTCAGAATCCTGTCTATCACGAGCTTCTATTTCTTTTACCAGAGTCTCTAATTCTACTGTCTCACCCTTAGCTTCTAAATCCTTCAATCTTCTTTCAGCTCTAACACGCGGTGAAGCTACCATATACACCTTAAGTTCAGCATCTGGGAATACTACCGTGGCAATATCCCTGCCATCCATCACTACACTTCTATCAGTCGCAATCTCTCGTTGCATCTCTACTAATTTCTCTCTAACTTCCTTAAATGAAGCTATATAGCTAACATTGTTACTGACTTGATTAGCTCTAATAGCCTCACTAACATCCTTACCATTCACAGAGACTCTCTTACTATTATCCTCTAAACGAAGATCAAAATTGGATAATATATCCAGTAATCTGGCTCTGTCATCTGCAGATTTATTTCCATATTTATTCAGCCATTCTAAAGTTACGGCACGATACATGGCTCCGCTATCGATGTATAGATAACCAAGTTTAGAAGCTACAAGCTTAGCCACAGTACTTTTACCGCTGGCAGCTGGTCCATCTATCGCAATTACCACCATTTATGGAACCAATGCCTCTATGCCTTGAGGACTGAGTTTAACTGTGTCCCTACGCTCATAATATCTATTAATAGCATTGAGATAGGCTTGCGCCGAAGCGAAGATTATATCAGTCTTAGCAGCATGTCCGCTGTATATAGATTTACTAACATCGTCTTGAATACGAATAAACACTTCTCCAAGAGAATCTATTCCTTCAGTAACTGATTTAACAGAGAACTCTATCAAAGTACATTCCGACTTACTCAATCTACGAATACATTTACAGATAGCATCAACAGGACCAGTACCGAGTTCTGCACCTTTAAGAATATTAGTCTTATCTCTTTGATCACGCAGCATGACACTTGCAGTCGGCAAGCCTCCGCTACCACAAGTAACCTGTACATGAATTAATTCAAAGGTCGCTCCTACTTCATTCGCCAAAGATTGATTAGTAGCTAGTGCAATCAAATCTCTATCATCAACACGCTTCTTCTTATCAGCAAGCCTAATAAATCTTTCATAAATATTCTTAAGATCTTCCTCTTTAATAGTTTGAAAACCAAGTTGCTCCAGCCTAGACTTAAGAGCATGTTTACCAGAACGCGGTCCCAGAGGGATTTGCGTAGCCAGTAGCCCGACATCCTCTGGATTCATAATCTCATAAGTTTTATTATTCTTAAGCATACCATCTTGATGAATACCAGATTCATGTGCAAAAGCATTAGCACCAACTATCGCCTTATTAGGCTGAACAAACATTCCGGTAATATTACTCACTAACTTACTAGTTCTAATAATCTGCTTAGTATTAATATTCGTATGCAATCCTAAATCGCTTCTAGTCTTAAGTATCATTACCAGCTCTTCCAGACTAGCATTACCAGCTCTCTCACCAATACCATTAATAGTACATTCCACTTGGCGAGCGCCATTGATAAGAGCTCCTAGTGAATTAGCCGTAGCCAAACCCAAATCATTATGACAATGAACTGAGATGATAGCTTTATCAATATTAGGCACATGAAGCTTGATGTCTTTAATTAACAGTCCAAATTCCATTGGTGTTGTATAACCAACTGTATCTGGAATATTGATAGAGGTAGCACCGCTGGCGATAGCCAGCTCTATCACTTCATAAAGAAACTCTTTCTCAGATCTGCCTGCATCTTCTGGTGAGAACTCCACTTCATCTACCAATGACCGAGCGTATTTCACCATATCAGCAGCACGCTTCAATACTTCCTTGGGACTCATCTTCAGCTTATGCTCCATATGGATTGGCGATGTAGCAATAAAAGTATGTAAACGTTTCTTAGCTGCACCTTGCAGTGCATCAGCAGCGATCTTAATATCAGTCTCCATCGCACGCGCTAAAGCACAAATAGTAGGTCCTTCGATCTCGGCAGCAATAGTATGGACTGCTTCAAAATCACCCTTACTTGAGACCGGGAAACCAGCCTCAATTACGTCAACATTCAATAGCGCTAACTGCCTAGCAATCTCTAACTTCTCTAGAGGATTCATAGTAGCTCCAGGACTTTGCTCACCATCTCTAAGCGTGGTGTCAAATATATAAACTCTGTTCTTATTGTCAGACATAACTATTAAATAGTATAGCGTGAATTACTATTTATCTTCAAGAATCCTTTCTCCGTTCAGCATAAAACATGCCATCGGCACATTCATAACAGTAGGATGATAAACTCCATGTCCCCAGAAACCGTCTTCTCCAAATGCCTCCCCATGATCAGACATAATCATCACACAAGTATTGCGAGGGATTTGCGGCAAGAGTTGAGCGAGAACTTTATCCAAATGCTCTGCAGCTGCTATCTGTGCGTTATGTAATTTCTTACCTCTTGTCTCAATTAGATTCTGATCTACTCTAGGAGGGAACTCCATAGAATCACGAGCCTGCATTGAATACTCTTCTCTATCAGCACCATAGTGCATGTAAGGAGTGTGAGTCTCTATTAAATTCAAAAACGCAAAGAAAGGCTTGGAGGATGGTTTCTCTGAAAGCTTTCTAAGCACATAGTTATATTGAGATTCTGCAGACTCAGCACGGACGTGATTAAAATGCATAAATCCATCTGTGAGAACTTTCTTAGCAAACCAAGTCGCAGCACCTGATCCAACAGTATAATAACCAGCCTTAGTAAGTCCATGAATCATATCATGCTTACTACTACCTAATTCTATAGTGCGCCTATCTTTAGCATGATCCAATGCCTGACCAGCTTTGGACATAGAGATAAGTTGTTTATGAAAACGATTGATATAAGGTATTGGTTCATTTACCGTCGGCAATATGCCTGTGAAGAAAGAAATATGTGCCGGTAAAGTATAAGTACCTGGTGTCCAAGCTGAATATATCTTCGCGTAACTATCAAGTACTGGAGTTCTCGCTTGCACCAAGCTATCATAACGGCAAGAATCATAAACAATCCACAAGTAATTCATGCGTTCTTGAGTGTCATTAATAGTCCAAGTTGCAATCTCCTTAGTTTTATTAAAGTTATAGGCATTAATCCAATAACGGACTTTTTTCTTGATAGTGTTGAAGAGGTTCATAAGTTGTATCCTTTAGTATATATCGGTTATCGGTAATTTTAAACTTTAAGTGAAACCTTCTCTAATATTCAGATCATAATTAGTACTAGGTCCAGCTCCCAGACCTCGCTTAAAAGCCTTCATGTCGAGTAGTTCAGTTAGATCACGAGTAGCAGTAGCTTTAGAGCATTTAGTTATGGCAATATACTTTCTAGCGTTCATTCCCCCTGAAAATCCTTCATCACCTTCGCGCAGCATTCTATTAACAACCTTCGCTTGTCTTTGATTTAACTGATCTTTAAATCGATCATAGAATTTGGATTTATCAATGATGAAGCTTATTTGTTCTGTCGTCCTAACAGACGCAACACTAATCGTCTCAATGAAATATTCGATCCATTCCGTAACATCATTAGATCTCTGCGCTTCTTCAAGTTTCAAGTAATACAACTTCTTATTAGCTTCTATTTCTTGAGAAAGACAAAGCAAGACTGGTACTCCAAGACCCTGTGCCAAAGCTTTCTCAGAGAGAGCTCTCCCAATACGTCCATTCCCATCTTCATAGGGATGGATAGATTCAAAATATAAATGAACAAGAGCTGCACGTACTGGAGCAGCTTTGATCTCATGTTTTTTCCCTGGCGCTGTATCGTTAAACCACTGAATAAATCTCTTCATCTCCTTACTCACGTCTTTGGATGGTGGAGCTTCAAAGTGAATCTTGATCTTACCGTAATGACCAGAAATCACTTGCATAGGTTCTTTGTGACAACGATAAGCCCCTATAATCATGGTGCTAGTTTCTAATTGATATTCAAACAACATTGCATGCCATGTATCTAATTGTTTCTTAGAGAGCGGCTTATTGAAAGTATTGTAAGCATCAACCATTACTTGACTAATACCTTGTGCCTTGATGTCTTTAATCATTTTTGGTCTAGTATTAAGCCCCAAATGATTCCTAATAGAAGAAAGCACATCCTCACGGCTCAGATACTCACCCTCAATCTCTGAACTTTTAATTGCTTCAGAAACCATAAAACTCACTATTGTTTCTTGCTTCACCCCTTCTGGTAAAGTTGTTAAACTACCAGTAAACAAACTAACTCTAGCAATACAGTCATATAAAATATCTTGGACTTTCGATAGATCATACCGAAATTTTGGCCAATTAGTTAGTTGCCAGTTATATTTCATGAGCCGATTAATTCAACTAATCGGCTCAATTATATCATATTTCTGAGCCGATTAATTCAGCTAATCGGCTCAAGCTTCCCTAATTTGCCATTACTTGTTATATTGTAAGGGTAAAATGCCCCAACTTAGCATACTAATTTGCTCCTATAACCGAGCCCAGCTCACACAATTGGTCTTAGAAGATCTCCAAACTCAGTTTAGGGATTTTCAACACAAGGATGATATTGAAATAATATTTATCGATAACAACTCCAAAGACAATACTAAAGAAGTAGTGATGAGCTTTCAAAATACTTTAGCACTTAAGTATTTCATGGAAGCTCGTCAGGGAATTGGCTTTGCGCGTAATAGAGCTGAGCAAGAAGCCAGTGGCAAGCTACTCGCTTACCTTGATGATGATATAAGACTAGCTAATGATTGGCTTGAACAAACTTATGCTATAGCTAAGACCATCACAGACTCTCAGGTAATTTGCTATGGCGCTCGGGTTATTTCACAATGGGATCTTCCCATACCATCTTGGGTTAAATTAGAAGGTGCCTTCGCTATCAGCCAATCTGTGTTTCCTGGACATGATTACGGTAAACAACAACAAACTTATCCGTTCACTTATAAAGGTATTAAGGTACATAACCCTCTAGGTGCCTGTATGCTATTCACTAAAAATATTTTCAATCAATATGCTGGATTTCGCGAAGATTTAGGAGTCGGCACAGCAGACGGCTCCTACTTACATGAAGACACTGAATTCTTTCGTTACCTAATCAATAATCATGTGAGCATGCTCTACGCACCTCAAGTACAAGTCTTTCATCCGGTACCAGAAGCAAGAATGACTCAAGAATATGCACTTAGCTGGTATTATCGTTCAGCCTTGAGTTTTTATTTCTTATTACATAATCCGCGCCCAGGCTATTGGGGTGATGAAGCTCCTACGACTTTATTTATCGGAGTGCCAGAGAAACTCAAAAAATTCATGCCTAGTTTTATGGAAAGTATTAGACTGTTTAATATACCTATATATCTAATAGTCAAGCTTCTGACACTAATATTGCTTTATCCATTGAGTTTAATGAGTTTTAACGAGCAGTTTGTTTTTTACTATAAGGTAATTATCAAAAAATGCCAAGGAGAAATTAGAGCAGCACAATTAATCAAGGATCAACGTTATGAAAAGTAATAAAGTCTACAAATCAATAAATACTGGATCGCCACGTCGCACGCTACGCGTGCTCCTCGCGATGACGACCTTGTTAATATGCAGCAGCACAGCTAAAGCTACCAATAAAATAATCAGGGGACCCTATCTAGAAGAGCTCAGCGATAGCTCAATTAGTATAAACTGGCGAACAGAAAAAGAAACTCCAACCTTACTTAAGTACCAAGCACAGCAAGGTGAGCCTATGGAATATACCGACTTAGTTCTGGATACCGAGCATCAAGTAAAACTAAGCAAGCTTCAAGCAAGCACCAAGTATTCTTACCGTATCTACAATCAGGAAAAAAATGAGCGCAATATAATTGACGAAAAGCGTTCAGAGAAAGAGTTTTACTTCATTAGCGCACCCAAGAAAGATACTGAGAATTTTCATGCGCACATTTGGGTTCTGGGCGATCCAGGAACTAATGGCACGAAGAAGTTTAGCTATTCTAATAAAAAATCTCAAATCTACGTCAGAGATGCTTACTATAAATACCGTAAGGAAAACAATATTAAAAATACCGATCTCATATTAACTCTTGGTGACAACGCTTATTGGCGTGGAACTGATAAGGAATTTCAAAAGGGGATCTTTGATGTATACAAAAGTGAATTAAGTCATACTGCCATCTTCCCTGTCTATGGCAATCACGATGCTGGATTCGACAAGGATAATATTAGTTATACTTCTAGAGCTTACCCTCAAACTCACGGAGCCTATTTTGATATTTTTAGGCTTAGCAAACCATATTATTCATTTGATTACACTGGGGTACATTTTATTATCCTAGATTCTTATGACTCACTATGGGAAGAGAAGAACACAGAAAATACGAACCCAGAACAAATCTGGACAAGCACAAGTCAAAGTTCTAATGCAATGCTCGAATGGCTCAAACAAGATCTGGCAAATAATCACTCAGCATGGACTATAGTAGCCTTTCATCATCCAGCTTTCTGCCATGGCGCTGGTCATACAGTATCAGATATATGGCAAGAATGGATGCGTGCCAATGTTATACCATTACTTGATAAATACAAGGTAGACCTGGTTCTTAATGGTCATATTCACAACTATCAAAGAAGCTATCAGCTGGGTATTAAACAGCTAGACGCAGATACTCCAGATCAAAGTTTCAAGGAAGTAGAAAGAAAAGTTTATTACAGTCCATCAACGGTTAGAACTGCTCATAGAGTACAGCCAGAGATTAAATCATCTAGTATAAATCAGTACAAGAAGGGAGAGGGCAGCATATACTTAATCTTAGGTTCATCTGGAGCGGCTTTCCGCATGATAGATAAAGAACATCCAGATCCAATTATAGCTAGTGCTTTCTTCATGGAAGGATCTGTAATCTTAGATATAGATCCTAATAAGCTGAATGCTAAATTTTTATCAAGTGAGAATAAAATACTGGACGAATTTAATATTACTAAATGAAGCAACCTAATTTAATTAAATCATTGACGTATATGCTCTCAAGTTCTGGGTTTGAGCTTGCCATATCGGTTGTTATAACTGTCGCTCTAGCTAAATTTCTCGGACCAAAGGAGCTTGGTATATTGCTTTCAGCTGAAGCTTTCGTTGAATTATTTAATTTATTTTTCAGAACAGGATTCCGTAATTCCATACTACAATTCGCCGCACATGATGAAAGAGGCTTCGTGGAAGGACTCAATAAAGCTTCTACGACTGCTCTCATATTAAAATTCATGATTCTCATACCTGCAAGTTTCATTATCTATCTTGTAGCTATTAAAACTCAGTGCGATCCAGTTCTCGTACAGGTAATCTCCATATACATTGTTATTTATGGATTAGAGAGCATTGCCTCCGTGTTTGGCATTACCCGTAAGGCTCTGGGGCAATTCAAACTCATATCATTTATTATTGGACTTAATAGAGTTATCAGGTTGGCTGTGATATTTGGTGTCATGGTCTACCTTAAAGGTGATCTAACAATGTTGGTCTGGGCATTCTTGATTGAAAGAGTAGTTACTACAATCATTTCAGCACTGAGCACTCTGAGACTCTTTAAGATTGAAGTTGATTTGAGCCAACTTAAACCTATGTTTAAGGATTCACTTGGCTTTGGGATTCTAGATTCATTGGATGGTATTCAAGGAAGGATAGACAGAGTCATGCTCCAAAGCCTTATCGGACCTACCGCTGTAGCATTTTATGCTATACCTGCCAAGCTCAATCGCAATACCCAAATGGTTCTCAAGTCTATCACTCAAGTATTTTTACCAAGCATGCATGATTCTATAATCAACAACCCCAGTCATTTCAAGACCATCACTCAACATCTCTCTAGATTTCTTGCAGTCTCTGGCAGCTTTGTATTGATCCTAGTATATTTTTATTCAGAAGATATTTTATTTAAGGTCTTCGGGTCAGAATATAGTGGGTCTCTTTATATTGCCAAATTATTTGCTTTCGTAAACCTCATGTGGTTCTTGCAGAAAACTCCAGATTTGATTCTTATGAGCCAAGCTGCGCATGGCAAGCGGCTTTTGGGGCAGATCATTGGCATTGGCACTAATGTCGGCGCCAACTATGTTCTCATCACTAGATATGGTTTAGATGGAGCCGTCTATGCAACTATGCTAGCTAACTTGGTTACGTTAGTCTTCTCCGCCAGCTTCTGCCATAAATACCTTGAACTTGGCAGATGTATAGCTATCGTCATAGTCCCAATTATTGCCGTATTCTTCCTCCCTGTTTACTATCTCGTCATCTTCTATGTTGCATATTTATTTATCGCTAAGTTAGTTCACAAGGATGATATAACAAGTATTATTGCTGCATTTAAGACTAAAGGTGAAACGGTAGAAGGGTAATAACTACTTCTCTTCATTTAACCTTAACTTAACTCCAAAATGCATTTATACAGTCGAGGTATCAAACATGGATGGAATTTTAGGTGGCATCGGTGATTTTTTCAGTAATATTTTTGGTGGCGCTGATTGTGATGGTTGCGGCGATAATGATGCATCAGGAGCCAAAGGTGGACTGTTTGCTAGAGCGGGCGGTGCCAAAGATGCAATTGCAAGCAGTCGCGGAGGCGGCAACAGTGTTGGAGAATCCATTTTAGACGAAGACTGGGCTTAACTAAAACCCTTACCCTTAACTTTATAAACAAATAGTAATACTTCAGCCACTGCTCGATAGAGGTCAGGTGGCACTTCTTGATTGACTCTCACCAGTCTAAACAAAGCACGAGATAAAGGAATGTTCTCGACTACCGGCACGCCATAAGCTTCTGCAATCTTTATGATTTGCTCTGCTAGCAGATCTGCACCCTTAGCTATAACCTTAGGAGCCTGATCCATTTCTTCGTTATATTTCACAGCCAGTGCTACGTGTGATGGATTCTTCACAACGAAGTCTGCCTCTGGTACTTTTGCCATACCGCCACCGCCGCCGCCACGAGCAATCTCACGCTGTTTCTGTTTACGCTTAGATTTGATTAAAGGATCACCCTCTGTCTCTTTATACTCATCCTTCATTTCTTTAAAGCTCATGCGTTGATCTTTCATAAACTTCCAACGTTGAAACAAATAATCAATAATTGCCACGGCAAAGAGCAAGACTGACATCTTCCAGAAAAACTCCCAGAATATAGCAGCCACCACAAAGAATCCAGAGAGTTTATGTGCTGCAACTATATTAGTAAGAATCTTAGGCATATGATGAGCTACCACTGTCCAAGCGAGATAGCCGGTAATAATTACCTTCAATAAACCCTTACCAAGTTCAAATAGCGACTTAACATTAAACATATTCTTGAGTCCCTTAATAGGATCAAGTTTCTCTAACTTAAACTTCAGCGGCTCAGTAGTAAAAGTTACACCACCTAATTGTAGTATCTCTATTCCTACAGCAATCAAGGCAAGCGACATCATAGTAGGAACAATAATCAATATCACTGTTTTCCAAGCTATGAAAGTAATAAAGTTACCACTGACTCTGTTGAAGTGAGGAATCTCTCCCCATAAACCCAAACATAACTCTTGTAATAATCTAAATGCTTGACTACCAAAAGTAAAAAGTATGACAAAGCCAGCAATCATGACACAGAGCTGAGTAAGATCTTTACTCTTAAAAACATTGCCCTTCTTGCGCTGTTCTTTTAGCTTATGCTGAGTTGCCTCAAACTGCTTGTCATCATTATCTTCATCACCAGCCATGACTATCTACTATTATGCAATAGAATCTTAACTTTGGGTAAATATACAAGTTTAATACGCTGGATTATAAACGTAACTCGCGATGTGTTCCTTAAGATCAGACGGCATTGGAGCTTGCGCCAAGCCTTTCTCATAAGCTCGCTTAGCTACAACGACAGCGATGTCTAGTGAAGCTTTCCTGATCTCATTTAAGCGTGGATACATAGTGCCACTTTCTAAGTCTTTCTCTTGAATTAGGTTTGCCAGTGCTTGAGCTGCTACCAAGAACATATCATCAGTAATTCTTGTCAGATCACAGGCTACTGCAGCGAGTCCAATACCAGGGAAAATATAAGCGTTATTTCCCTGTCCTGGTCTATGTTCCTTACCATTAACAGTGACAGGATGGAAAGGAC
The DNA here is from genome assembly GCA_964410425.1 of uncultured Gammaproteobacteria bacterium. Lineage (GTDB taxonomy): Bacteria > Cyanobacteriota > Vampirovibrionia > LMEP-6097 > LMEP-6097 > CAYPGT01. The sequence goes on along the minus strand of CAYPGT010000009.1, from coordinate 1,307 downwards.
TACCACTACAGAAGATCGCCTTACCCTTACTCCAAGTATAAGCTTGCTCTGCTGTACATTCTGCCTTAGAAGTAGGATTTGATAATGCAAAAATCGCGGGTTGTCCGTGGAAAGAAACCATCTTCTCGACTATCTCCTTAGTAAAAGTTCCAGGAGCTCCAGTCGCACCAATTAATACATCCGGCTTAAGGACATCCAATGCTTGATTGAAGTCCATTGGTTTTTGCTCATGAGCGTAAGGCTTCTTATAGTCAGCCAAATCTGTTCTCTCTGCTACCACTAATCCCTTACTATCAATAAACCAAAGTTTCTTTCTTGCTTCTTCTGCATTGAGACCTCTTTCTACTAATGCTGATACTATTAGATCACCAATACCAGTAGCTGCTGCTCCAGCACCAAGAAACATAAACTTAAGATCTTGCAGATTCTTCTTAGCAGCTCTCTCATAAGCTAATACTCCTGCCAGTACTACAGAAGCCGTACCCTGAATGTCATCGTTAAAACATAGACACTTATCTCTGTATATATTTAGTAAACGATAAGCATTCTCAGTAGTAAAATCCTCAAACTGAATAAGTGCTTTAGGGAATTTATCCTGGATCGCCATTACAAACTCTTCAACAAGCTCTAAATATTCCTTACCTCGTATACGTTGCCCTTGCCAACCTAGATACAGAGGATCATTCAAGTACTCTTCATTATTAGTTCCAACATCAAGCATCACAGGCAAGCATTGATCAGGATGAATACCAGCTCCAGCTACATAAAGTTGAAGTTTACCGATAGGTATACCCATGCCATTAGAACCCAAGTCACCTAATCCTAAAATTCTCTCTCCGTCAGTTACAACTATTACCCTGACATCATTCTCTGGCCAGTTATCAAGTATTTTTCTGATATCACCTTTATCATCTGGATTGATATAGAAGCCTCTAGTCTTACGGAAGTTCTGCGCAAATTCTTTACAAGCCTGTCCCACAGTAGGCGTATAAATTAGCGGCATCATCTGTTCTAGATGATCAATAACTATTTGATAAAAAAGTCTTTCGTTACGTTCAAGTAAAGCCGTTAGGAAAATATATTTCTCCATATCACTAGATTTGCCAGATAGAGTACGCAAAATACGCTTGACTTGAAGATCAGTACCGCAAACTTTAGAAGGCAACAAACCTCTAAGTCCAAGCTCTTCTCTTTCAGCTTTGGTGAAAGCAGTAGATTTGGTTAGTTTACGATTGTCTAGTAAAGCTGCTCCCGTTTGTTCTTTTTGCATGGTCTTCATATTAACTTATTTTAACACCAATCAATTT
>CAYPGT010000008.1:0-44828 GCA_964410425.1 uncultured Gammaproteobacteria bacterium | reverse complement strand
CAAACAAAATTTTTCACAAGAATTACCGAGAATTGGTTCTCCAATGATAACTCAGCAAATTTCCATTTAACTAACTCTATAATCAGCTTCTTGATTCTTTTCTATGCCTCAGCAAAAATTTTCACTGAACTTAAATCAACCCTCAATCGAATTTACAAAGTTAAAATTACAACTGAGAAAAATCAAATTATAACCTTTGTTGAAAAGCAGATTATTTCGCTAATTTTGGTATCCATTACTTGCTTATCAATCTCCATGACTTTAATAGTCAACTTCACTCTCAATAAACTGAGCTTGCAATTTCATGATGATTTACCTGATATCGCTCTACTCCACACTCTCAACAACCTTGCTTCAGTAGTAATTTTAGGTGGAATCTTTTTAGCTTCATATAAATTTCTGCCAAGCCGTAAGATTAAATGGAAATCAGCTCTAGTAGGTACTGCCGTAGGCATCTTACTCTTTGAAATCGGCAAGTATGTAATCGCTCTTTATCTGTCATTAAGCATGATCATTGATTTCTACGGTTCAATGGGATCTCTAGTAATGCTAATGTTTTGGGTTTATTATACAGTTGAGATTCTATTAATTGGCGCTGAGTGTGCGATTGAGTTTGAGACTACGCAAAACACTTGATCTAAGCCTGGGTAAATAGCTCACATACATCAAGTCGCAGTAGCATTAATGAATCCTGTTCTACATAGCTCTTTATACCAAGATGGCGAAGAATAGGTAGCTGCGGGGTGAAATAAATCTTGCTTTACCCTATTAAAACACAATCTATAAAAAGCTTCTATGATATTCATTCTATCGTAACCAGGAAGCTCTACTGAAACAAATTTAGCAGGACAGCCATGTACCGGAATTTGTTTACATGTAGCATCCTTATTCTTAAAACCAGCATCGTCATTTAGAGCTTTCTTGTACTCATTAATAAATTGATTAATAGAACTATTTTTAATACCGATACTATTAAGTCCATCGAATTCTAGATGTTCAGAATCTAACAATTTAACATCACTTAAAAATCTAGAATGCTCCTCCTCTATTGGAATCTGCTCTTGATCAGCAGTAATCAATCGTTTACTAATAAAATAGTTCATAAAAGCATGCAATACTGGACCATTAGGTAGCTTAGCCAATTGCTGAATAAATTTATTACCTGCTTCGTAGAACGCAGTAAAATTTTCTTCGGTCAATGATTTAGCTTGTTCTAAATGCCTTACCATTGCATTCAATACAGAACCAATACTATAAAACGCAAAATTAACACCACTGACTATACCTTCTTTTGCCTTTTTAGGCTCCACTAATAATGTACTTATTAAACGATCTATAAAATCCGTCCAAACTGCATATATTGTAGATCTGGTAGTTCTCTCACTGGGTGTACCTTCAATAGAAGCAAATTCATGATGTCTATCGAAATACCAAAGCGTATGAGGAACAACATATTCATTAATTTTACGAGCAGCATAACCAGACAGAGAAGATTTATCTCCAAAATCAATAGATTCTTTTGATATCATCGCATGTTGAAACCTTCGTTTCTCGTCAAGGTTTGCTTTACGATATCCAAACTCATTTATTAGAATATTGGCAAAATCCTGCATGAGATTTCATATAATAACATAAGTGGTTCACAAATCTTCTCCTTGATTAGAACTCTTTTGAATAAGGCTAAAATTATTTCTAATGCTTGAAGATAAACTTATCAATCTTATTAAATCCCTCACGCCAGACCCAAGCTACATTGGTGATGACTGTGCTGTGATTAAAATTGGTGAAAAGAACTATTTATTCTCGGTAGATAATTTTGTTGAGGGTGTGCATTTTTCACAAGATTATTTTAGTCCAGAAGATATCGGCTGGAAAGCACTCGCTGTAAATATTTCAGACATAGCAGCCATGGCTGGAGAGCCACTCTGGGTACTGGTAGGATTATCACTCAGCAAGCAAATTATCGACAAAGAAGCTTGGGTGAAAGGGTTCTACACCGGTCTCAATGAATGCGCCGAGAAATTTGGCAAGCCTAAAGTAATAGGTGGCGACATCACTGCATCCAACTCTGATACTTTTATTTCCATATCCATAGTTGGCAAAGCCTCTCAACCACTACTACGTAGCACAGCGAAACCCGGAGATAAGGTTTGCGTTACTGGTAAGTTTGGCAACAGTGCATATTTTTTGTCCCAATTAGGGTCGGGGGCAAAATGGGACAAATCACAACAACATCTCCGTCCAGAGCCCCGCCTCAAAGAAGCTCAGGGAATTTTCTTAAATAATACCCACGGAGCTTTGATGGACACGAGTGATGGACTAGCTCAAGCTCTCTACGCCATCGCAGAACAGAGTGAAGTGGACATAGAACTGGATTTAGACCTTATCCCCAGAGACAGCGACGTTGACTTATCTTTAGCCTTGTATGGGGGTGAAGATTACGAATTATTAGGCTGTTTTGAGCAAATACCCCCAAATTTCACTCAAATTGCATCAGTGAAACCCCCTAAAAATCAGCCTACAGTCTACATTTTAAGAAATAATGAAGTATTAAGTAAAAACGAAATATATAATCACTTTTAAATTTGTCTATATGAGAAGGATTTTAAGCATAAATAGGTCTTGTTATTTTAGAATTATAAGCGAAGCGTATTAACAGATACCGTGCTCAAAACAATCCAACCTAACACTAACTCGATCGGCTCGGGTCCTAGTAAACCTAGTACGGCCCCGACTGATTCTGATCGTAGCAAGGTTCAAGCCAAGGCAACAATTGATAGTTCTAAAAAAGAAAAGAGCGCTCCTTCCCTTGAGGAGCGCTCTTTTTTCATAGGGCTAGCCTTTGACTTTATCAAGACACTCACTCGTATTACTACCGGATCATATCTACCATCTGTAATTAGTAATTTTATAAAAGATAAACACGTCACAATGGAAGAGTCTATTTATAAGACAACTTTCGATGACTTATGTTCGCGCTTCCTCTGTGACATGACTAACGCCACAACAGAGCGACTGTTTAACGGCAAAACTAAATTCTTTGGAATCCCGCTCCCAAGGCTGCCTTCAGAGATATCATCACAGCTTCTTGCAATACAAACCGTATACTTATCGCGAACAGCTACGCGAAATCTAAACACCAGTAAAAAATCAGCGAAGCATAACTTAACCCCAGAGGAGCAAGTCTTAGCACAAGAAATCTCTAAGCGTCCATTTATCGCTATCGCCGATAAAATCAGTAACTATTTTGAAACTAAGATCAAACCCAGCTTAGACACTATTCTAAAATATGCGCTAGGTGTAGAAGATGGTCAGGTAATTAAAGATTCTGAAGGCAAACCTATACTCAAAGAAGACGGTAAACCACTTAAAACCCAACCTAAAGTTCACTATCCATGGTTCTTCACTTCTATTGGTGGTTCATTTATGGCTTCTATGTTATTACTGCCGAAAAAGACTCAGCAAGCTGGTTTTGCAGATGTGAAGGGTAGTCCACTGAGAGGTTTCTTAAACATACTCTGGAACACGTTCAATAGATTAAATACAACTGTAATTAGCTCTGCAACTAATATTCACGCCGAGGGTAAAAACTTTGATGCTTGTTTCGAGAACTCGGTTCAGGACAAAACCTTCTTACCATTTGTTCAATACACTTGTGATGCACTCGCATCCGTACTCTCTGACCGGATACCATTCATTAACGGTTTCAGTTTATCTACGATACTACGCATAGTTACAGAAGTACCAATCACCTTCCTCAAATCAGGAGTACAGCGTATCGCCAAGGACAATCGAATAAGTGAAGAATGGAGCTATCTAAGTTATAAGATACTCAAACCATTTTCAAATCTAATGGAGTGGGCAACTAGACCTGCTGTCGAATTTCTGACGAAGAACCTCTATACCAGATTCCCATTACCATTTATTTATGAATGGAGGATTTTTGATCCAAAAATTAAAAATATGTACGATGTAGACATACAAAAGAATAAGTCTGAAGCTAAGGATGGATCTGAACAGTTCGAAGGTAATTGGCTTAAGACTTTGTGGCTACTCACTAAACATAGCTTCTTAGTACCTTTTGAAGTCTATGATCTAGTGAAGGAAGGAAACAAACAATACGCAGAGAAGGTAGCCAAGACTGAAAACATTGTCAAAGAGCACGAAGATAAACTTGAAGCTGAAAAACTTCAGAAACATCTTACTGCCAAACTAGAAGAACTTGGCATTAATCCAGATCAGATACGAACCATTCAACCTGCAAAAAAACTAAGCAATCCAATTAGCCCAGAAAACAAAATGACCCAGATTAAGCACCTGAGTCAAGTTGTATAAATTAATTTATAGAACTAAGTTCCTATACTGCTAAAGAACAACCAAGTTCTCGTGCTGCTTCTCGTCCATCTCTTTCAGAAGACTCGCCACTGCTGTTTAGTCTTTCGATAACATTTCGATTCATATCAGCACGACTAACCACCGGTCTAATAGAGGCAGCCTGATGTAACAAACCTAAAACTGGCGCTGCTACTATAAATGCTGTTGCTGCTAATGCTGGGACCATATCTTTTTCCTCACTTGAAAACGCGCCAAATCACGAGCCAAAAACCTTGGCTTCTTAAAAATTTGAAACGTACTAACAGATTTTTTACTCAAGATCTGGCAGTGCTATAAAAGCTATGCCTTCAGCTTTAAAACCAAGTTTGATACAGAAGCTTGGAAAGATGTTGACTGACTATTTATTGTCGGTTCTTACGATGATACCAAGACTAGGTGCTCATGTCCAGTCTTTACAAGATTAAATAAATATTAATAACGAAGAAAATATAAATGTCATTATTGAAATCACCGTGGTAAGATTGCCTCCATGGTAAAAACCATTGTACTAGCAGCAGGAAGAGGTACTAGGCTTAAGTCTAAGACTCCTAAGGTATTACACAGAGTCTTTGATAAGCCAATCTTATCGTGGGTTCTGGAGAGCCTTGCTGAAATACCTGATGAAGAGATTATTGTGGTCTGCGGCTATAAAGCTGCTGATTTAGAGGGTTTCTTGCATGCCTATCCAGTCACAACAGTTATCCAAAAAGAACAACTCGGCACAGGGCACGCCTTAATGTGTGTGCGTGAAACTTTGAAAGATTACGAAGGGACAGTGATGGTGGTAAACGGTGATTCACCGCTTATTCGTTCAGAAACTCTCGATAAACTACTGCAATATCACCAAGACAATATAATGGATTTTAGTTTCCTCACTTGTAACCTAGAACATCCTCATGGTTACGGCAGAATTATTCGTAAGAACAAGCAAGTGATTGCGATCAAAGAAGATAAAGATTGCAGTGAAGCAGAACGTACTATCACCGAAGTCAATGCTGGAGTCTATTGCTTCGAGTGGAGCACAGTAGCACCTGGACTCGATGCGCTGAAAAGCGATAACTCTCAAGAAGAATATTACTTAACGGATCTAGTAGCTTGGGCATATTCACAAGGTCAAGCCATCGGTACAGTGTCACTCGACAATCCCTATGAAGTACTAGGAGTCAATACCCGTGAGGATTTGGCACTGGTATGGAAACTCAAGAACGAAGCTACCTTACATGATCTAATGAAGAACGGTGTCACAATAGTGGACCCTACAACAACAATGATTAGTTCTGATGCCGATATCGGTCACGATACTGTAATCATGCCAGGGACTTACATTCACCGTAAAGTTATTATCGGACGCAATTGCATGATTGGTCCCAACACCACTATCTATGGACCTTCCGAGATAGGAGATGGTAGTACCGTACTCCAGTCTCATGTCACAAGCAGTTGCATCGGAGAGAACTCTAACATAGGACCTTTCGCTCATATTAGAGATGGATCGGATATCGCTGATAATGTCAGAGTAGGAAGTTTCGTAGAAGTGAAGAACTCTACACTCGGCAACAACTGTGCAGCAGCGCATTTGAGCTATATCGGTGACGCTAAGCTTAGAACTGGTGTCAACATCGGCGCTGGAACTGTCATCGCTAACTACGATCATCGTACTGGTGAAAAACACCAATGCTTGATTAAGTCCAATGCCTCTACTGGAGCTAACTCTGTATTAGTCTCACCAGTAGAAGTTGGCGAGGGCAGCAATATTGCAGCAGGCTCAGTTATAACTAAAAATGTTCCAGATGACACACTCGCCATCGCTAGACCTAGACAGGAACATAGACCGAATAAGTCTCTAAGAGCTGCACCACAAAGTTAAAATTCATTAGAGTTAATTTGACCGAAGCATTTTCAAAGCAATTGGGACTAAGTATCTTGGAATAGCTCGTGCCTTGAGATATTTAGCTATTTGACGTGGAGGAACTGTAGAAATATTTGCAACATCACCTCTACAATTAGCAGATCCACACTGGCACTTCATAGTCCAAACCTCTGGTTCAACACTTGGATGCGCAGTAGTGCTGTAATCAAAAGTTATTTCCTCCCCAGCTTTAATATCACGCAATGCAATTAACTTACGCTCGCCTCGTATACCAGCATTGGGATCACAGCTATGATTAATCCTTCGTGAATCTTCATCCAGAATAATATAAAGGTTCTTCCCTACCTGGAAAGGATCATCTATATTAAGTTCTCCATCTGTAATTTTCTGATGAATAGTAGGTCTATCATATCTCTCACTTGCTCCAAGTAATCTAATAGTCTCACCCTTCTTAAAATCTCTAGCAGCAAAGGTTCCCTCAACTCTTTCTTCTGAACCTCTAAGCATCACTGATTGACCTAGTATTAAATCAGGATAGCCTGCATGAGTTGTGATCGGACAAGCTAAGAGAACTCCAGCTCCCCTATCATTACTTCTTCCAACCACCTCAGGTGCAACAGAAGGAAGGAGCTTAGCTTGAACTAATAATCCTGTTCTTAAATCTTGAGGATCAACACTGCCATGTATAGTGCCATCACCACTTAGTTTCATATACTAACCCCTAGTATTATTGATAAAATTAATTTACACCCAGACGTCTAATTCTTGACCACAAAATGCAGCCTCTAAAAGATCTGCTAGAGTTCCCCAACCCAATGCTTCTAAAGCTAGTTTAAATTTTTGACGTTTCTTGTTAAGTTTTTTAAGCAAGTTTTGCTTAATTTGTTTGATCTTAAAATGCCCAGTGGCATCCACACGACCCATTAAATCAGGCATTTTATTGCCTATTTCCTGGATTCTTGCGCGGATGCCACTTACAAAGCTGCTCTCGTTGAGGTCAGCTGCTGATTTATGTAGGTTGCTAAGTAATCGGTTTGCCATGTGTGTTGTACCTATATAAAGCAACAAGGTTAAGGGAATTGATAGTTCAATTGTTAAACTTAAAAAAAAAGATGGGACGAGCAAGAACCCCTAGTAAACGTGAATACTAAGCATCTTTAGAAATTGTCTCGTTTTGATATTTATAGAGTATCGAAGACACTATGTTGTTAACTTTATTATGGCCAAAACCTAGAACCCAATTACGGTTAGGATCTGACTTCCATAGGTGTGGACTACGGTTGATTTGGTACTCATCTCTAATATAAGTTACTCTAGATCTTTCTAGCATTGGTGGTCTCTTCTTCTCTTTTTTGAACCATTTATTCCAATTATCAAACTCATCACTTACGTCTTGAACCAGCTCAGTGAGACGTTTCCAGAGTCTATCTAAATAGCCAAGGAAATCATAAACATCTTCTTCATCGTAATCATCTTCAATTGAGTCAATCTTACGAGTAACACCGATACGTCTCTCTCTACGCTTACGACGTTTCTCTTGATCGTTGCTCTTCTCCTTCTCTTGTTCTTTTTCGACAAAAGGAGTAAACTCATCTATATTAGTAAAATCAGCTTGCTTACTGGCGTCTGTAGCTGCCTGCTGAGACTCTTCAGCTTGCTTAGCTACTAAAGCGAGCTCCTCAGCATCAGGGTTGAGCTTAGCGCGGTTAAAGCGTGAGGCCGCTGCAAGTGAGCCTAACTCACTAGTTTGACTAGTTAATGTTGGATTCATACTGTATTCAACCACTTACCTTAAATTATATCAAAAATATAAAATAAAGTAAATCTATATTGTGACCTTTATTGGGTGTAAGTACCTATCGGGATTGGGGAATCACTTAACGTATTTACAGAATTAATATTAGCATTAAGTAAATACAAATGTCAAGGGGTTTGAGGAGATTTTTGATGAAAATTATAATGTGATGGACATGCTGCATCAGGTCTGCTTAAGGACTCCAACAACTGTCGTCTTCTTACTCTTCTTTCCGTCGAATTTCCCGGTCTAGACTTTGTCTTCGGGGTTATCTCTGTTTTTTTGAGAAAACTACTGAGTCGAGGTAATTGTAGACCCTTTGCTGCAGCTATCCCACATTGTCGAGCGTGAGCAATTGCTAATTCAGGGGGTAATTGACGATTAAATCCAATCTCTGCCAGTCGTTTTGTAAGCTTAGTAGTCAATTCCTTAGGTAGATCAGCATACAAACCCGCCGCCTGATACAAGGATAGCAAAAGAGAACTATCTGGATTTATTAAAGGTGATGCTGGAAGTCCACAAAGTCCAGTTCCAACCAAAGAAGGAAGTACAGACAAGGTTGCTACAGCTGCGAAAGACCCCTGAGCAGCGGGTTCTGGTAATTCTCTTCTTGAAAAATTTTTATCAAATATGCCAGGTACAACCACTGTTATCAAGAATATCTTATCTAAGAGATTAAATCAACCTCTAAGGGCCGTCAAAGCAAATAAACCTTGAATATTCTCTCTCATATAACTGTTATAACTTGGTTCTTTGCCATTAAGTGAGGCAAATTGCTGTCCTGGACTAAGTTCCATACCAGAGACTGCTCTTATAGCCTTGATTTGCGCAGCTTCTCTAGCGTTAACTGAGTCCCCTGATACTTGTTGAGTCTCTTCCTGTTCTACATTGCCGAATTGACCGGCTCTAGCTAAATGATTAGTGACTCTAGGATCTATTGCAGCCCTAGCTTGCAGAACCTGGGTTAAAGCTTTCTGGATGGTTTGAACTTGAGTATCTTCTGATATATCGCTGACAGTACCGGTCTGAGAGAGGGATTGCTTGCGCTCTTCTAATTTACCGTGCAAATCTCTCTCCAGCTTCTCTAACTGCGATATCTGCAAATTAGACACTGGCGCCGCATTGACGTTAGCATTGTTATCAACTTCGCTCACAGAGCTATTAGACCAGAGCTTGATTAAGAATTAGTTATGAGAATGAAGAAATTAGTACTTTCTTGCTGCGTTAAATATATTCTCTCCAAAGATATTGGTAAGAATATCCATAACCCACTGAGCTGTTTCTCCACGCTTATCCCAAGCTTCACGACTCGGACAGTGTTCTACCACATCGATAGAGCTAAGCTTGCCTTGACGGCGCAACGCCACGTCCATTTCACGAGCGATAGTAAGCGCTTCACGATACTCGAGCTGCCCTAATGAATAATTACTAACACCACTCAAATCAAGAGCATTGACATCCCAGATTACATGAATTTTCTCTAGGTGTTTTAAATGTTCTATCGCAAGTTTGATAATTTGACGTATGCCCAACTCCGCCACATCTTCCATAGTAAAAAATTTATGACTCGCGATTTCCTGTGCTGATTTATGATTGATGCCGATGTGCACAACATTATTCTTACTCAGCATAGGATGCCCTGGTGAACCGAGTCCTCTGAAACTCATCAGAGAAATAAAATCAGCGTGCTTCGCTTCTCCTTCAAAAGTCAAAACCGTAAACACCATACGATTAGCATTCCAACTCTTAGTTACGCGCGGTGAACTATTACACAAGTGATTACTGAGCCAGATGATACCAATATTGTCCTTGCCGTAATGTTCTATCAAGCCAGCAACACTACCCATACACAGAGAACCATCACCACCCAAAACAATGGGCAGATGTCCAGACTTAACAGAATTTTTAACAGTATCAGCTAACCAATTATTGACAGTGAGAACTGCATCTAAGTTTCTAACCATCTGAGGTTGTTCGTGAATCTCAAAGGGACCAAGCGAAGGTGGAGTTATTTCATTTACCTGCGGACCTACAGCACTAAGTTTCTTAGTGAGTTCATCTTCAGCAAGTAAAGAATGTGCTCCCTCTTGTGCTAGATTATCAGTGCCACCGAAACCCCAAGGTGCTGCAATCAGATCAATATCCGGACTCTGATATTGTTGATAACGCTGCTGCGCAGTAGTGTTATCTAACTCAGGGCGAGCCTTGCTGACCGTTTCGTACATGAGGAGCATTATATCAGGACACAGCTAATCTCTTTAAGAATTAAGAGGAAATACAGCAAATTAATTTGACATCTGGAGAAGCTGAGTAATAAGCGAGAGTTGTCTCTCTTCGCGAAAGCTTGGAGCGCTCCCCCAATTTTCTACAAATTAGTTTACCATATTAACTATGGCAGCAATAACAGACCAAGACATTAGCACTGGACTTAAGACAGAAGAACTTATGATCAATATGGGTCCACAACACCCCTCTACTCATGGTGTCTTAAGACTCAAGATTAATACTAGAGGAGAGATCATAACTAAGTGCGAACCTGTTATCGGTTATCTGCATCGCGGCATGGAATGGCTCGCACAAAACCGCAATTATATACAGTATCAAGCACTAGTCGATCGCGTAGACTACCTTGCTGGTATGTCCGATTCTCACGCCTACGTTATGGCAGTGGAGAAGATCGCTGATATCAAGGTGCCTAAGCGTGCGGAGTATCTACGTATCATCACCGCTGAGCTTAATCGTATTTGTTCACATCAACTCTCGCTTGGAATATTTATGCTTGACCTTGGAGCGATGATGGGATTTCCATTCTACGCATTTCGTGATCGTGAATCAATACTTTCATTACTAGAAGAGATCTCTGGTCAGCGCATGATGTTTAACTATATGCGTATTGGTGGAGTGCATATGGATGTACCAGTAGGCTGGTACGCGAAACTCGAAAGCCTAATCAAGGACAAGCTTCTAGGCTATACCGATGAATACGAAGACCTTATCACTAACAATCCTATCGTTGCTATTAGAACTAAAGGTATCGGCAAGATCGATCCAACGAAGGGTCTAGATTATGGACTGACCGGTCCTAATATCCGTGCTTCAGGTGTGAACTATGATGTGCGTCGTAGCAAGCCTTACTCGCTATACTCGGAGTTTGACTTCAATGTTATTGTCCACACTGAGGGTGATGTGTTTGCGCGTTACAAGTGTAGAGTGCAAGAGATCAGAGAGAGTTGCAAAATTATTCTTCAAGCTATCGAGAAGATCCGTGCGCTACCGGGTGGTGAGCAAGCACAGAATGAAACTGAGCTTAAAGCAAAAAAACTACTACCAGGATTCAAATGCCCAGCAGGAGAAAGTTATGAGTGTGTGGAATCACCACGCGGCGAGATGGGTGTACACCTGATCTCGGACGGTACTCAAGTACCATATAGACTTAAATGGCGCTCACCAAGCTGGTTCCCGACTAGCTTTGTACCAGTACTAGCAGAAGGCTGCCCTGTTGCTGATGTGGTAGCTATATTCTCATCACTTGATGTTATTCTGCCGGACGTGGATAGATAGTCCCTATATTTAGCATAATCATGCCAAAAATACGCCAAATTTGGCAAATACTTGCCAAAAAGCGGGTATAATTTCAATAGTGCTAAAACGTATATTAACAGTATCCAAGAAAAAGAGTTTTTTTCTTTTTGGGCCAAGACAAGTTGGGAAAAGCACTTTTCTTAAGTCAAATTTTGCAGACCATGTTTTAATTTACGATTTACTCAAATATCGCGAATACATTAAGCTTGTTGAGAATCCATCAATTCTTGAACAAGAATTGAAAGCTAAAGATCCCGACATCCAATACGTCATCATTGATGAAATTCAAAAAATACCAGAACTACTTGATGAGGTGCATAGTATATTAGAATCTCCTAATCCTCCGATTTTTATTCTTAGTGGTTCTTCTGCCCGTAAGCTTAAAAGAGACTCAGCTAATATGCTTGGTGGCAGAGCCTTGACTTATAATCTTTTCCCTTTAACCTATGCAGAATTAGGTGATACTTTCAACTTAAATAAGGTACTGAATATTGGTAGCTTACCAGCTGTCTATCTTGCGAAGGAAGATGCAGAAAAAGTACTGAAATCATACGTGGAGACCTATTTAGAAGAAGAAATTAAAGCAGAAGCTCTCGTAAGAAATATGGGGAGCTTTTCTAGATTCTTGCGCTTAGCAGCAGATGAGAATGGCAATATACTGAACTTCAGTAATATTGCACGAGATACTGCCACTGAGCGTAAACTTGTCAAAGAATATTTCCAGATCTTAGAAGATACTTTAATTGGATTTTTTCTTTTACCTTTCGATAAAGCTGGTCGTAAAAAACTTGCAAAGCATCCGAAGTTTTATTTTTTTGATATTGGTGTACAGCGGGCAATCGCCAAGCAGCTTTCATTAAAGCTCGAAGCTGGTACTTCCCTTTACGGCAAAGCTTTTGAGCATTTTATAATTCTTGAACTAATACGCATGAATCATTACTTAGATAGAGATTATGAATTTAGTTTCTATCGAACTAATGACAATGCCGAGGTTGATCTTATAATAGAAACTCCTCTGAAAGAAACTTACGCCATTGAAATCAAGAGTGGCACTAATATTGATGGACGTGAACTCAGAGGGCTCAAGTCTTTCCAAGAGCTAGTTCCAGACGCTAAGCTGCTCTGCGTGAGTTTGGTTGAACGTCGTCGAGTATTGGGAGATGTAACCATAATACCGTGGCAAGAGGTTTTTGAGGTGGTAGGATTAAATTCTAGTCTTTAACTTTCAAAAAGGACTTGAGGGGAAATATATTTATCAGGTGGCGTGGCGTCACTTTTAACAACTTTATCCCACTCAATATCATGATTAACAAAATTTACACTCATGTCAGGGAAAAGTTTTACTGCTAATCTAAGTAATCGAGAGTTAAATCCAAAAACACCTACAACCAATGATCGAAGACCATTAAGTAGATCTCGTTTTGACATGCTCGCACCAGCAAAAGCAGTCTCAGGCAATGCATGAAAGCCCTTTACTTCATCATCACTCAATTTACTCCTACCATCCGCATGAAGTGGAAGCTCCAAAGTAGCTGATGCACTAGCAAGCGTTACTCTTATAGGATCAGTCTTCTCTATTAACCCGGATAGTAAAGATGAAACGTGATTTGATTGGATTCACGATAAACATAATAATATATCGCCAAGGGCTATAATGTCAAGACTCTTCTGATAATTCTTGCCATTTTTTACAACCCGAACTTTTATGCTGAAATATAGGGGATGATTTCTACAAAACTTGCTGAAAAATAGGGTATAATTTCAGCATAATGCGCAGAAATATAGAGGATTATTTCAGCAAATGGGCTAAAGACCCTCAAAGAACACCACTTCTTATTAGAGGGGCTCGGCAAATTGGCAAGTCCTACACCGTGCGTAAATTTGCAGAGAAGAATTTTACTAATTTTATTGAGATTAATTTTGAAAGACAACCTGAGTTTAAAAGCTTCTTTGAAGAAAGCTTAGATCCTAAAATTCTCTGTCAAAAAATTTATTCGATGACAGAACAGCAAATTATTCCTAGTCAAACTTTACTCTTCTTTGATGAAATCCAACAATGTCCTCAAGCGATACTGGCACTGAGATATTTTTATGAAGAGATGCAAGGATTGCACGTGATTGCAGCAGGATCATTATTAGACTTTGTACTACAATCTGGCAAGATCAGCGTACCTGTAGGAAGAGTGCATTACGCTTATATGAAGCCGCTAAGCTTCTATGAGTATCTTCAAGCAGTCGGCAAGAAGGGTCTCCTGGACTGGATTTGTAGTCTATCACTGAAGACTAAGTTTGACACAACCTTAGACGCTGAAGTTAAAAAAGAACTTAAGAATTATTTTTGCCTTGGTGGCATGCCTAAGGTAATTGATAGTTACAGACAAAAGAAGGACATGGATCAATTCTTAGCAATCCAAGAATCAATCATTGCAAACTATAGAGATGACTTTGGCAAATATACGTCAAGAGCTAAGCATAAATATTTAGAAGAAACTCTTTCAAGCATACCCAAACAAATTTGCGAAAAGTTTAAATACTCAAAGGTCAATCGAGATGAGCAAAGCAGAGACCTTAAGGAAGCTTTAGATTTACTGGTACTTGCAGGAGTAGCTCACAAAGTCAAACGAGCCAACGGCACAGGGCTGCCACTAGAAGCTGGTGCTTCTGACAAACATTTCAAAGTTATAGGTTTAGATGTGGGATTAATGCAAAACTTACTTGGTAACACCAAGGAGATTATGTTAGCTAATGATTTACACTCCATAGCAGCAGGAGCCATTGCTGAGCAGTTTGTAGGTCAAGAGCTATTAGTTAATAATGAATTTTATAGTAACGCTAAACTTTATTATTGGGGTCGAGAAGATGCCAGTAATGGGGCAGAGATAGATTATCTCATCGCAGTCAATGGCAAACAAGTTCCAGTAGAAGTCAAATCCAGCCATAGAGGTAAACTTAAAAGCCTTCGCTACTTTATGGATAAATTCCAAAGCCCGCTAGGTTTGCGTATTTCCACTAACCCTTTAGAACTTCAAGACTCTATACTCAGTGTGCCACTCTACGCAGTTCCAGAGATAGAGAGGATTATGGGAGAGTAGGTAGAGCAATTTCACCCAGTTTAATAACATGACTCATGTGGAATATAGTCCTCATGGGGATTGGCGGGGAAATGACTCTCAAGTTAAAAGAGATAGATGTACTATCAAATCTTTCACCAGTATTAATAGAAATTCTCAATATTATAGACTCACCACAAACAAGTATCGGAGATATATCCAGGTTGGTCTGCCTCGATAAAGTTCTGTATGCAAATGTTTTCAAATATGTAAGCTCAGCAGCATTTGCGATGCGCAAAGCACCACAGACTATCGAAGAAGCTATTAATTACTTAGGTCTATATGGTCTTAGAGATTTGATTTTTATACTAGCAGCAAGGAAGATGTTTATTAGCGCAAGTCATTGGCAATCCAGCGTCTTCATTGCTTTCTGTGCCAAGAGATTAGCCCAAAAACTTAATCTTAAACCAGCCGAAGTCAGTAACATATATATAGCTGGTCTTATGTACGATATTGGATCATACGTACTGAGTACTAGGCATAAACAAAAATATAGCGAAGTACTTGAAAAAGAAATTTTATTTGAACGATTTAATTTAGAGAATCAATTATTTGGGACTAATAGCATTCAAATAAGTTATGAAATATTATCGTCCTATGATTTTCCTAAGCCAATTTTGAGTATGATTCAATCACAAGAATTACACTACGAAGATACAGACTACAAATTAAGTAATGCCATTATAGATATAGCAACGCAATTAGGGTCTATAGATGCTCCTGACGAGAGAGATCTTTTGGATATCTTCACTAGTCCAGCTGCAATAAAGGTAGGATTGGGACGACTAAATATAGAACCTAAATTTATTCACAAACTAAACAGCGAAATCATCGAATTCACGAAACTTTAGAGTATAACATCCACCAGATAATCACCATTACCCCTAGTGGTTATCACCTCCTGTAAATATCAATAGGGCTTGAAGTTTTAGGGCATATTAAAGTTATGCCAGATATAAGCATAGTGTCGCACGCCTCCCCAATAGAAAGTCTGCATAGATTTTTTGAGGTACAAACTATGACTATTTCTTTCTTTATAGCGTTACTTTGCTTTATTTACTATAAAGCTACTCGCAACATTTCTACAGTAACAATAGGTTTGAGTTTTCTTTTTGGGGCGCTACTTAGTTTATTTCATGTATTTATTTCTGACTCAGTCATAACGGCAAACACCAACCCTGTATTAGCAGGACAGTTTTTACTCGTCTGCTCCAAAACTGTTTCAGCAATAATTTTGCTAGTCGCAATGATAGTGATTTTCAAGAAACTACAAATGCACAATGAGATTAGATTCTTAGCATTAATATTTATACCTTCATTATTAGTTACAATATTTCTAATTTCTTTCAGCATTAATAGTCATCACCTACCACAAATGATTTGGAGCAAGCCAGAATTACATTGCCCTTACGAGTTAATACCTGCAGTTCTATACATTGCAATAGCTGTTGTCTTAGTGATCATATCACCTCAATATAAAAAAAATTATTTCATTCAAGCACTCTTGCTAAGCACCTTTCCAAATATATGCACTCAGCTTATTCTAATGTTCAAGATTGATCCAAGTTCTGACGTTAATGCATCTATAGACCATGTGTTAACCTTTGCAGGATATGTCATAGTACTATGCGGCTTATTAATTGATTACATTATAAGCTTTCATAAAGAAAACGATGCTAAATCTAACATAGAAAATATTTTACAAGGATTGTCTATATCACTTGAATCCTACCTTGCCAGAATTAATACTGGAATAGGCGAACTAATAGACAGCACCAAGAGGATTTCTAAAGATACTAAAGAAGCAGACAATATGACAGCTGCAACGCTCAGTGAATCTGAAGAAACAGAAGAAACCATTATCACCCTATATCGCAACAGTAACGAAATAGAACAGTTGCTCGAAGCTATTGAAGAGATCGCCTTGCAAACCAGGGTTCTCGCTCTAAACGCCAGCATAGAAGCCGAGCGTGCAGGAGAGGCTGGTAGAGGCTTTGCTGTTGTTGCTTCTGAAGTTAATGAATTATCCAGACAAAGTAAAAGTTCCTTAGAAACTATACAAGAACGCCTAAGCTTGATACAGGAAGACATAGGCAGGGCACTGGGATCTATTGCCAAAACTACCAAATCAGTTCGGTCAATAACCCAAATATCAGGATCAATCAATAAGTTACTTAATAATCAAAACAAATTCAATGAAGCAATAATTAAAGATATCAATGAACTTACAAGCGGTCTTGAAGTGGTTAACAAGAAAATAAAGAATATTGATATAGGCTACAGTTCCTATCAAAACTAGACTTCAGATGGTCTCACTAAGTGATCTAAAAAGTTTATATCCTTTAGAAATATCATACTCATCTATATCAAAAATCATATTAACTATGTCTTGATGCTCTTTAAGAAGAGTCGCGGGAACAGACGTAATGTCCTTAAACGCCATAGACCAATGTGGAAAGGTTCTCTCTTCAGACTCACCCTGCCATAGAATTCTCAAATCCAAATGCCTAGGATCAACACTAATTTTATTATAGAGCTTAGAAATAGCCAACTTATCTCCCTCAATCATCTGTAAAAAGATGTCATTATTGTAAACGAGCATGCCCGTTATATCCATCTCAGGATTATTCTTCTTACAGCTAGCTAATATAGAGTTAATATCTTCTTTATGAAATATTGAACTCGCCAAGCTTCTGTATACCAATTGATGCACACTAGTCATTTAAGGTTCTCTCCAAATCACCAATCAACTTCTTAACATTCTCTCTAGCAAAGGGTTTAAGGATATAATGCACAGCCCCGTCCTCAATACATTCAGCAACCACTTCTTCGGCGCCCAAGGTTGAGCACATAACAATGTTGGCATTAGGATCATGATCCATAATCTGCAATAAAGCATCTCTTCCACAAAGTTCTGGCATATTGATATCTAAAAACACTAAGTCAGGTTTGTATTTTTTATATAACTCTACTGCTTCCTTACCGTTCACGGCTTCCCCCATCACATACTTACCCATCTCAACTAGAATCTCCTTCAATCTCGATCTCATGAAGCTAGAATCATCAACGATAAGGACGGTTTTCATGTTTCAACTAACTCCAGTTCTTGCCCCAAATCAAGATTACATAGGGATTTGTAATCATCTAGAGCTATCAATCTACCATGACTCAACAAAGAAAGTTTCATATACTCTAACAAGAAACCCAAAAACTTAATATGAGAATAATCTTCAGTCTCATCTAAAATTTCATCTATACCTTCAAGCTCACTGGTTCTTTCATCTTTAATGCGCAACTCATAGTAATTAAAGATTTTTTGTTTTTGTTTAGCAGTGAGCTTTTCTATATTAATTTTAGTAGAAAAATACTCATTAGGAATAGTTTTAATTCTCTCAAACACCTCTGGTGAAGCATCTCTCAGCTCAACAGAGTCCTTGCCGATTGTGGCTATGATTTTCACCCTTGAATCATTAATAAATCGCTTAAGAATAGCCCAGAGTTTATCAGTTCGCTTATTAGCATCATTATCCAGAGACTGAATAAGAGCCGTGCATTCCGCAAGAAATAAAACACAAGGTTTATAATCATTCAATACTGATTCTATTTCATCAATCTTTCCTGGCGACATCAACAGTTTAGGTATGTTTGCATAAACTAAAGTTTTCTCAGCTGAAGATACGGCAGCTCTAAGTAAAAAATACTTCTCAGCTTCTACTTCGCCTGTAACTAGTATCATTCCTGGCTTAGCAGCTTTAGCGTTCAATAAATCTTCGATCTTCTTAAAATTATCATTCAAAAAATGCGGGACTACGATATCATCTTTATTCACATCTACATATAAAACACTATCAGGGACTAGATTTTGGACATTAATCTTCTTAACTTCATCAGCTGCATCTATAATCACTCTTTCTTCTTCGGATAGTATATAACGTTGCTCTAAGACCTTAACCAATAAATCAGAAGGCTGCCCCTGAGCTACTTTCAAGAGTTCAAATATGCGTTTATGACTTATCAAAAAATCCGGCAAACCAATTTTAGATGCCAAAATTTCAGCCGCACTAACATTAAACTCCTTGCTCCCCAAAGCACCAAATATTAAATTCCATGATTCTTTATCTTCATCATCTACCTGTTCAATTAATCTTAAAAAACAAGTTTCAAACATCAGATGATCTTTCTCTGAACGACTGACCAAAATGCTTTCTATCACTTGCCTTAAAAGATCTAAAAACACTTTTTCACCACAAGCCTCTATTCTGCCTAATGCTTGCATTCTAATATTAATACTATGATTTACATCTAAAACAATCACCTTAAAGGTAGCTACCAATCTCTGCTCATCAGCAATACGAGACAGCACATTAATAATATTAGACTTAATTGAATCTGCATCAGCATTGGCTTTAACCTTAGACAATTCATCATGCAAGAACTGTTCTGCAGCTTCAGAATCAATATTCATTATCCCAACTCCAGCATCTTCATAGAACTGACTTAAAACTTTATACTGCCCCCATTTCTCGCGAGTGTTCATCATTAATTGAGTTAGCACTGCATAACTCTGTTCATGGTTGAAAAGCGTTACGGCTTTGACGACCTCCTTCGTAATTAAACCTAATTCTTTGGGAGGCTCTTCTAAATACTCTGACAAACGTCTAAAAGCCCTGTCTTGTTTCTTCTCAGATTGAGTCTGAATCCATCTTACCCATTGCTCTGTAGAAGAGTGATTCAAACCATAAAAAACATCATACAAGGGCTGTCTATTAGGACCATCAAATATTCTCTTCATTCTGGTCAATAATTCTTGTCTTAATTCTTCTAAAAACTTCTTGAAATTAACTGTTAAGAACCATACTGTTCCGACAATCATTAATAAACTAACTATGGTGTTAAAAGTAGTAAAACCTAAAGTAAAGTAGTTCCCCCAATGAACCATAGTACTTTATACCCAATTCAAGAGTATTTTTCACTAGGTGAAAAAACATTAGAAATTTTGGGTACATTATAGCTGTGAAAAGCGTTCATTATGGGGATCTACTGGACAAATTAAACGATTTGGCGACTATTTCGCCCATCGCAATTGAGTTAATTAACAAAATCGGTCAACCCGATACAAGTAGAGAAGAAATAGCTCGATTAGTAGAAAACGACGAAGTCATCTACGCCAACGTATTCAAATACACTAAATCAGCAGCCATGGGACTGGTTCGAGTACCTGAAACTATCAATGAAGCAATCGATATACTAGGTGGACACGGATTACTAAATCTCATCTTTATCATCGCCGCTAAAAGAGTTTTCCTAAACTTACAACTTTGGCAAAAAAGTTTATATACAGCCCACCTCGCAAAAAATATTGCTGAACAATTAAATTATGACTCTAAACAAACAAGCGATGTATATATCGCAACACTAATGCATTTCATGGGATTACTGGTATTCAAGACATTCTACACTGCTGATTATAGAGCAATAGAACAAATGCAAATTCAGAATATCAACGATTACAATCAAGTAAACAAAGCAGAAAGAGAAGTTTTTGGGCTTAGTGGCGCGGAACTATCATATGAGATCGGCATATCATATAAATTACCTGACCGCATTAACAATATACTTAAAACTCAAACCTATGACTGGCAAGCAAGTGAATTCACCCAAGACAATGCCATCATATTGTCTGCTAGATTAATTTCCGACCTGGAATGCACTGACCAAAAAGATCTAGATGAAGCATTAGATATCACATTTCTTTCGAGGTTTGGACTAGAAGCTATTAGTCTAGATAGTAAGTTTTTTACAAATCTTGAGAAAAATATTTCAGAGCTCGCCAAGTGTGATTAATAATTAGTTTTGTGGAATATGACTTGCATGGGGATAACAGATGGATTTAAAAGACAACACGAAGAGATATTAGACATAGCAACAGACTTGTCTGCACTCTTAACCGTTGAACAGATTAAAAACAAATCGGAATTAGCTCGAAATTTACTAGCTAAGTTGACGGGTAAACTGGGAGCACATTTAACCATGGAAGATAAAGTCTTATATCCAAGACTTTACAAACAATCTAATCCAACAATTAGCGCTACTGCTAAAAGGTTTTTTGATGAGATGGGTGGACTTAGTACTACATTTATAAATTACAGTGAGAAATGGAGTAATTACGGCGCTATAGAAAAACACGCAGAAGGTTTTATTGATGAAACGCAAACAATATTTCAAGCACTCAGCAAACGTATAGAAAAAGAAAACTCAGAATTATATAAACTTGCAGATTCTATTTAATTATTAATCTGTTTAATCTTGAGGCTTGTTTCATTGATACTTCTAGCTATTTCGTCATTAAACGCAGATTGCTTCTCTACAGCGGTTGCAATATTCTGCGTAACCTTATTTATATCTTTAATTGAATTGGCAGCATAAACAACAGAGTCCTGAGCTCTTTTAATTTCTTTCTGCAAGAAATCAATCTTATCCCTTATTTCCCTAGTTGCTATCTTGGCTTGCCTTGATAATTCTTTAACTTCATTAGCCACTACTGAGAAACCCTTACCTGCTTCACCGGCCCTGGCTGCTTCAATAGAAGCATTTAATCCTAGAAGGTTGGTTTGTTGAGTTATTGCAGAAACCACCTTAAGAATCTCACCTATCTCGGCACTGCTTTTATCCAAACCTATAACTATGTCCTGAATTTCTTCTGATCTATCTAAAGCAGATGAAGTCATAGAAGCAGCTTTAGAACTATTATGCGAAATCTCCTTGGTACTACTAATCATCTCTTCCGCCGCAATTCTAATGCTCTCAAAATTTAAATCAAGATCAGCATGATTAAAATTCATCAGTGTTGGACTGGAGATCCCCGCAGACCTGAACATCAAATAAGCTAAGAAACAGACTGATGCCACAACCAAGCTGCAAACAATCAATATATTAGAAAATGATGATGAAATATCCATATACTATTGTTTTATTCCACTAAACCCTTACATTAATCCACCTAGTCTAAAAAGATGGGGGATCTGACCTATAGATAACTCTGCATTGGCGTACATAGCCTAAACAAAGACTTTTGTGGAATAGAAATGGTATGAGTGACGAAGAAATCCTTTCTCAATTTCTTGATGAAAGTTTTGAGAATATCAAAAACTTTGAAAGCACACTATTAGATTTCGAAAAGAACTCTGGTAACCTAATGCTCTTACAATCTCTATTTAGAAATATGCACACAATAAAAGGTGCTGCCAGTTTCTTTTCGTTTCCTAATTTAGAAAGTGTCGTACATAAAGCTGAGGACATATTTAGTATCTTACAAAAGCAAGAAGAAAAGCTCCGAGGAGAGACTATTAATAAATATGATTTAGTTGAGTTAATGTTTAATATTAATGACAATGTAAAAAATTTATTAGAGACAATCAAATCTCAAAAAACCGATAAAAACAGTAATACTGAGCCTTTGATACAACAATTAAATACTATTAAAACTAATATAGAGACTCAAATACAAAATCAATCAACAACAAGCAAAGCTAAGCGCAAACTAAGCCCTATACAACTTGAAGCCCTTAAAAACCTAAACTTACAAAGCAGCTCAGCTCCTACGGTTGATCAAAATCATGACACACAACAAGAACTGGAGCTGGACGATAATTTAATAATTAAACTTAAAACATTAGAAACACTCAGCAATTTAAGCTCAGACCTCATTTTAGCTCGTAATAAACTAGGCTCCTTACTTGATAGCGATAGCGAAGAAGTAAAAGCCATATTAGCTAGTTTTCATCGCATTGACAGCCTCACACAAAGACTTGGCGAGAAAATTTCTAAAATCAGAATGCAACCCATCTCCACTATCACGGATAGGCTTAAACGAGTTACCAGAGACCTAGCAGCGAGCTGCGGCAAGCAAGTAAAATTAAATACAGAAACTAATAATATTGAACTGGATCGAATTATCATAGAAGCTCTGAAAGACCCACTTATCCACCTAATACGCAATGCTATAGATCATGGCATTGAAACTCCAGATGAAAGAAATAAACAAGGCAAACCTACAACAGGTGAAATAATAATAACCGCCTCATGTAATAACAACAATGTCATATTAACTGTTAGCGATGATGGCAAAGGAATAGATGTCAATAAAATCAAAACAAAGGCTCTTAGCAGAAATTTACTTGATAAATATAAATTAAACACACTTAGCGAAAAAGAAATTTTAAACCTTATATTTCTACCAGGATTTTCAACCAAAGATGAAGTCACAAATCTCTCAGGGCGTGGCGTTGGTATGGATGTTGTCAAAGATTCACTTATCAAAATCAATGGATCAGTAGAGATACAGACCGAACAACATAAAGGGACTAATTTTATAATTAGACTACCTTTAACTTTAGCTTTAGGCACTGCTGTAATCGTAGATGTAGACAGTAGGACTTACGCGATCCCTAGTTCATATGTACGAGAACTAAGAAGTACTAGTTATGCAACCATAGAAAATCAAGAATATATTGAAATTAGAGACGAGAAATATAAAATATTATATGCCCGTAAACATTTGGGCAAGGGCTTAAAGGATTTCAATGAATACTATGCCTCTCAAGATTCTATTGAATATTTATTGATTGGTACCGATGAAGTTAAGTTCGCATTCATAGTAGATTCAATCTATGACCTACAAAACCTGGTCATAAAGCCACTTCCACAAGGCAGCGATCACTTGGACAACTACTCCGGAGCAACTATACTAGCCAATGGTGAAGTAGCATTAATACTAGATATGCAGGCTACTTATAAAAGCTATGAAGACTTGGAAACTAAACTTTGTTCGCTTGAACTCTATAATCAAAATCATAGTCAAAAAGCATCAATAAATAATTTTGGTAAGATTTTAACCTTCAATATTGGTAAACATCTTTTTGCCATAGAGAAAGAACTAGTACAAGAAGTAGTGGCAAACAAGCCAGTAACTTCAATACCAGAAAGCAAACTTGAAGGATTAATCAATCTAAGAGAAAACATAGTATTAACCAAAAAACTCAAAAAACTTTTGGACATCAAATCCAGAAAGAAAAGATCCAATGTCAATATCATCATTAAGATGAACGATGCTCGATTCTCCGTAATGGCTGATGACATAAATGAAATATTAGAAGTCTCGCAAGATTGGGAAGTCTTAGAAGAAATAGAACCCAATTTTAAGGGATTTGTTAAGGCCGCCTTTATAGTAAAGGATAAACCTTTATATATCCTTGAAGAAAATATCTGCCTAAAAGCAAGCTAAATTAAGATAAAACCGATGCAATACACTCACTCGCTGAAAATGTCATAATCTTCTAGGTGCAACGAGTTCACAATATTAAAGAAGAAAAAGCAAGCTGTGGCTTTGGATTAATGGCGCAGATGGACAACAAACCATCCCACTGGTTATTAGAAACTGCTATCTATTCTCTGTCTCGTTTATCACACCGTGGCGCGATAGCACCAGATGGTAAGACTGGTGATGGTTGCGGTATTTTGATGAAGAAACCAGATGCTTTTCTTAGAACTTTAGCCAATGAAGCCGGTATCAAACTTAGCCCACTCTACGCTGCTGGCAGTATTTTTCTCAGTCAGGATAAATTGCTTGCTGCTAATGCTATCGCTAGATTAGAGAAGGAATTACATCAAGAGAAACTTGAACTAGTGTGGCAGCGTTCATTACCGATCAATGCTGAAGCCTGTGGCGAAAATGCTCTACAAAGCATTCCACAATTCGTACAAATATTTATCAATGCTCCAGAAGCTATGGATGAACAGAGCTTTGAGAGACATCTTTATAAGGCTAGGCGTCGTAGTGAGCTTGCACTAGAGGCTAAAGATCCAACCTTCTATATCGCGAGTCTATCCTGTCGCATGCTTTCTTATAAGGGCATGATCATGCCTCATAACTTAAGTGAGTTTTTCTTGGATCTTAAAGATCCAAGATTAGAAACTTCACTTTGCTTATATCATCAAAGATTCTCTACCAATACCTTCCCAAGATGGTCTCTAGCACAGCCTTTCAGGTTATTAGCTCATAACGGTGAAATTAATACTATCAGGGGTAACCGTAATTGGTCTATCTCGAGAGAATCCAAGTACTCTACACCACTCATAGAAAATATTCAGGAACTATTACCTCTGGTTTCTAAACATGGTTCTGATTCTATGAGCCTTGACAATATGCTTGAAGGATTACTAATGACTGGTGTCGACCTACTTCAAGCAGTGAAGATTCTAATCCCTCCCGCTTGGCAAAACTCTAAATTAATAGATCCTGATCTTAAAGCATTCTATGAATATTATTCACTACATATGGACCCCTGGGATGGTCCTGCAGCCTTGGTTATAAGTGATGGTCGCTATGCCGCCTGCTCATTAGATCGCAACGGATTAAGACCTGCAAGATATTTAATCACCAAGGACCGTCATTTAACAGTAGCTTCAGAGATCGGTGTCTATGATTACGATCCAAATGAAGTAGTATCTAAGGGCAGGTTGAAGCCTGGTGAAATGATTGCACTTGACATGACCACCGGCAAACTATTACTTCCCCCAGACGTTGATCATGAGATAACTAAGAAGAACCCATATAAACAGTGGCTTGGTGAATATGCTCACTATCTGATTCCAGTGCCAGAAGAAGAACGCCCTGGCTGTGATGCTTTCTTCCCGCATGAACTACAAATCTACGAGAAGCAATTTGGGCTGACCTTGGAAGAGCGCGAACATGTACTCGGTGCTATAGCTAATACCGGACAGGAATTGACAGCCTCTATGGGTGATGACACACCGATTCCAGTCTTATCTCAGGACACCCGTTCTCTCTATGAATATTTCAGACAACAGTTTGCACAAGTAACTAACCCCCCGATAGATCCTATCCGCGAGAAAGCAGTTATGTCTCTCAACACTTGCTTAGGCAAGGAAGTTAATCCTTTTATAGCAGTTCCTGAAAACGCCATTAGGATTGATATAGGCGCACCAATACTTTCTAAATATACTTTCAAGTCCCTAATCCAACCCGATGATATTAATTTTGCTTATGAACGCATAGATCTAACTTATCCTAAAGAAAGCGACCTAGTCACTGCTCTCAATAAAATTTGTGATCAAGCGGAAAGAGCTGTACGTAACGGCAAAGTTATTCTGGTACTTTCAGATCGTGGCATCAGAAGAAAGCGCATTCCAATACACGCTTTACTTGGCACAGGAGCAGTCAACGCAAGGCTCTGCCAGAAAGGTTTACGCTGCGATGCCAATCTAATAATAGAAACAGCAACAGCAAGAGACCCACATCATTTCGCAGCATTGATAGGATTTGGGGCTACTGCTGTGTATCCTTATCTAGCATATCAAGTACTTTACGATATGGCTCAACATCATGAGATCAACTGTCCAGATACGGTAGAGTTAATGCAGACATACAGAGAAGCTATCAGGAAAGGACTCTATAAGATATTGTCGAAGATGGGTATCTCTACTATTAATAGTTATCGTGGAGCCCAATTGTTTGAAGCTATAGGCTTACATGAAGAAGTAATAGAACTATGCTTCCCTGGGACTATCAGTCGCATTCAAGGAGCAACTTTCAAGGATTTAGAGAAGGATCAGCGTATCTTAGCAGATCAAGCCTGGAACAGTAACAAATCAATTAATCCAGGTGGCTTAATGAAATATAATCCGTACGGTGAGTATCATGCTTTCAACCCAGACGTAGTGACCACCTTACAAGCTGCAACTCGTACTGGTGATTTTCAAGAATACAAGAAATTTACAGATCTAGTGAATAAGCGTCCTATTATGGCTTTGCGCGACATGCTTCAACTTAAACCTAACAAGAACTCTATTAATATAGATCGAGTAGAATCTATCGAGAAGATCTTCCCGAGATTCTGTAGTGCAGCCATGTCTATCGGCGCCATCTCCCCTGAAGCTCATGAAGCTCTAGCTATAGCAATGAACCAGATCGGTGCTTATTCTAACTCAGGAGAAGGAGGAGAGGACCCAGCAAGATATGGAACTAACAAGAGTTCTCGAATTAAGCAAGTAGCTTCTGCTCGTTTCGGTGTCACACCGGGCTATCTTGTTAACGCTGACGTACTACAGATCAAAATTGCTCAGGGAGCCAAGCCTGGAGAAGGTGGGCAATTAGCTTCATCCAAAGTAGATGCTTATATTGCCAAATTACGTCACACCAGAGCAGGCACTACATTAATTTCACCACCACCACATCATGATATTTACTCTATTGAAGATCTAGCTCAATTAATCTTCGACCTTAAACAAATCAATCCTAGCGCCGAAGTATCAGTCAAATTAGTTGCAGAATCAGGAGTTGGTACTGTAGCAGCAGGAGTAGCCAAAACCTATGCTGACTCTATTACCATCGCAGGGCATGATGGTGGTACAGGTGCTAGCCCTATTACTTCCATACGCTACGCAGGAATCCCTTGGGAATTAGGTTTGACAGAAGCTCATCAAATTTTACGTGCTAATAATTTACGAGACAAGGTTAGATTACAAGTAGACGGTGGACTGAAGACTGGACTAGATGTGATCAAAGCTGCGATACTGGGCGCTGAATCGTTCGGCTTCGGTACTGCTCCTTTAGTAGCACTAGGTTGCAAATATTTGCGTATATGTCATTTAAATAATTGTGCTACCGGAATCGCAACGCAAAATCCGATATTAAGAGAAAAGCATTTCAAGGGATTACCAGAAATGCTAGTACATTATTTTAGTTTTGTTGCGATGGAGATTCGTGAATGGCTTGCTTATTTAGGAGCAGAGAAGCTAACCGATATTATTGGACGAACCGAGCTACTAGAGATCATTTCAGGTGAAACAGAGAAACAAAAACATCTCTCGCTTGAAATATTACTAAGTGAACCGAAAGAAGCTCAAGGCAAAGCTCAGTACTGTCAGCAACATCGTAACACTCCTTACGACAAAGCTCTATTAGCTGAACGTATGGTACAAGACACTCTTCCATGTATTGTTAATCAAGCAGGCGGCGTGTTTGAATATGCTATTAAAAACATCAATAGATCTATAGGAGCCAGAGTCTCAGGGGAAATCGCTAAGCTCTATGGTGATGCGGGGTTGAAAAATAATCCTTTAGTATTTAAGTTTAAGGGTGTAGCTGGACAGAGTTTTGGTGCTTGGAATATTAATGGGCTGCATTTAATTCTTGAAGGTGATGCTAATGACTATGTAGGTAAGGGCATGGGCGGAGGTAAGATAGTGGTCTACCCACCTCAAGCTAGTGAGTTCATTAGCCGCAATACACCAATACTTGGTAACACTTGTCTCTATGGTGCAACTGGCGGTAAATTATTCGCTTCAGGACAAGCTGCTGAGCGTTTTGCTGTACGTAATTCTGGAGCAGTAGCAGTCATAGAAGGCAGTGGAGATCACTGTTGCGAGTATATGACTAATGGTGTTGTAGTCATTCTTGGCAAGACCGGTATTAATTTTGGTGCCGGCATGACAGGAGGACTAGCTTTTGTTTTAGACGAAGAGAATGAGCTTATTAATAAATATAATGATGAAACAGTCGAAATCGTTAACCTAGATTCAAAGGAAATGCAAGATTACCAAGCTTATCTAAGACATTTAATAGAAGAGTTTGTTGCTGAAACTCAGAGTAAGTGGGGAATTGAAGTTCTAAAAAACTTCTCAGGAAAACTTAATCAGTTTCGTTTGGTTCGAGCTAAAGGATCAACTCTATCAGGGGGTGAATTATTAGCTGATGTACAAAAGCAACTTAGCTTTGTAGGGGATAGATCATGAGCGGCAATATAAATCAATTTCTTGAAGTTGAGAGGAAAGAACCAGAAAAAGTTCCTGCAACCGATCGTATTCATAACTTCAAGGAAATCTATGGTCATTATCACGGACAAAGTATTAAGTCACAAGCCGGTCGCTGTCTCGATTGCGGCAATCCTTACTGTAAGTGGAAATGTCCAGTAGCTAATCACATACCAGAATGGTTGAAATTAGTTGAGAATGGTAATTTATTTGAAGCAGCAGAACTATCTAATTCAACCAATACACTCCCTGAAATCTGCGGGCGAGTCTGTCCTCAAGATCGTCTCTGCGAAGGTGCTTGCACCCTTAATGATGGGTTTGGTGCGGTGACCATAGGTAGTATTGAGAAATATATTACCGATGAAGCTATTAATCAAGGCTGGCGTCCTCAGATCAATCCGATGAAAATTAGGACTGGTAAGAAGGTTGCTGTCGTGGGCGCTGGACCAGCTGGACTAGGTTGCGCTGATATCCTTATCAGGAACGGGATTCAACCTATAGTCTATGACAAGTATCCAGAGATCGGCGGACTATTAACGTTTGGCATTCCAGCGTTTAAGCTAGAGAAATCCGTAATCCTTAGACGCAGAGAAATTATGGAAGGCATGGGAATTAAGTTTCAATTGAATACAGAGATCGGCAAGGATATAAGTTTCAATGAATTACTTAGTAACCATGACGCAGTGTTCTTAGGCATGGGTGCTCCTAAACCTATAGGAGGAATAGATCTGAATCCTAATATGCCTGGAATTTATCAAGCTATAGACTACTTAATAAATAATATAAATCAAGAATTAAATTACCCTAATGAGAATAACATTTCTCTCAAAGACAAGAAAGTACTTGTACTTGGTGGCGGTGACACCGCTATGGACTGCACTAGGACTGCAATACGCCAAGGTGCTAGCAGTGTCAGCTGCGTCTATCGCCGGGATGAAGCTAATATGCCAGGCTCACGTAGAGAAGTAGAGAACGCTAAGGAAGAAGGCATAAAGTTCCTATGGAATAGACAACCTCTTGAAATCCTCGGTGATAAGAATGGTGTAACAGGTGTCAGAGTTGCAATGACTCAACTTGGAGAACCAGATGCACGAGGCAGACGTAGACCAGAGGTCATCCCTGGTAGCGAAGAAATTTTAGCAGCAGATAGTGTCATCATTTCCTTTGGATTTCAAGCTGATCCTCCAGACTGGTTCCAAGAATTCTCAGTGAACACTAATGAGAGTGGTTTAGTACAAATCAGTAGGGATCCTATTTATTCTTTTCAAACATCTAATCCTAAAATATTTGCTGGTGGAGATATGGTCAGAGGTGCTGATCTAGTAGTCACTGCTATCTACGAAGGACGTAAAGCTGCCGAGGGAATCATGGCGTATTTAGAGGTATAAGCCTAAAAATCTGCTTAATCTACATAAATGTAGATTATCAACATTTATGTGGTATAATAACCCTATGACAGGTTTATATACTAGTTCACAGGTAATTCAGTTAACTGGAATAAGTTCTAGGCAAATTTTGTATTGGGTAGAAACAGGTCTAATTAAACCAATACTTGCCAGTCACAGTAAAAGAGCAAGCAAATATTTTAGTTTTGTCAATCTTGTCGAATGTCGAACAATTAAATCAATGCTAGAACAAGGATCTAGCGTACAAGCCGTAAGAAAAACTCTAAACTATCTTAGAGCACATTACCCAGAACTAAAAAATCATCTATCAGAATTCAAGCTAATTACCAATGGTAAGGATATTTTTGTAATAAATAAAGATGGGAAGGGTATTAAAGCGCCATCAGGTCAGCTGGTGATGCTTATTCCTTTTGGTGATTACTATAAAGAGGTTAAATCGCTGCTGAAGAAAAAATCCATCAAGCCTATGATATCAGAATTAGAAGCATTACAGTTTGTATCAGATTTGGAGTTTTGGAATAGTAAGCCTGTGACTAAACATATTGAATCTGAAGTTAAAAAAGCCAAGGCTTCCAAATCTTTTTCTTTAACTGATCTAAAAAAAACTATTAATCCTTCATATAAACACAAACAAGCATAATTGTGGAAGCAGAATTTAAATCACAAGTAATGAAATGGGCAAAGAAAAACCCTTCTATCGCTTCAGAGTTTATAGAAAAACATTTGCCAAAAATTCTTGCTAGTCCATATGAATACGGTGATAAATTAAAAACTAAAATACCGTTATATTCATATCATTTTCATAGGAAGCCAGAATATCGAGCTATATACGGAGTCTCCGACAGCAAGGTAATTTTTTATATCATTGCCACGAGAGAAACTGTCTACAAAGATTTGAAGAATTTACTTTAAACTTAGGCTCCAAGAAAATGACAAGATAACATTTGCATTTATCTTATGATTAGCACTCTTCAAAATCAAGTTCACAAAGTTGAGCAGCTAAGCCCTGCCTTAAAACAATACATTGATTCTATTGGCTTTATAAACCATGATAACTCTGGCATAACAATTAATCCTGAACTTTTACATAGAGTCCAAGAACAAGGTCCTAATCCAATTAAAATTGCGCAAAAAAGATTTACCGAAATGCTTGAAAATATTCCAGAGCAAAACTGTTCAACCGACGTAAAGAGAATAATACAAAATCACTTAAACAAAATTTTTGAGATTTTAGAAGATCGGAGTCTTTATGGCAAGGGCTATCATGATCCACTATTTGCAAATATTGCCATTTTACTCAGTTCTTTTTCAGCAACTAACAAAGAAAGATATTTACTGAGTGGCGATTTTGTAAATGCCAGAGGCGCAAGAAAACTTATTCAAGCAGTCTTACGGCAGGTAAATAGAACAGGGGCTGAGGATTTATTTGAGTTAAGAGATATTGCAAATAAAAAACTTAATTACTACTTAAAAGTCCTTGCTCAAGAAGCAAGAATAAAACTATTAGAGTTTTTCAGAGCCCATGATCTTAATGAAAATAACGTAAGTTTTCTTGCTACTCCAGGTGATGAAATGATTATACTAATTGAGTTTGATAAAGATTCTACTCTGACAAACAAATCAGAATTTGAATCAGCATTAAGAGAGTTTTTAACTAGCTTAAATAAAGATCTCCAGAAGACTGCAGAGAGCTTAGGATTTAGAACCAATGAACATTTCAAAAGTAAACCTCAATCAGGCTTTGGTCTTGTTCTAGGGTTTGACTCAGTTAATAATGAGGAAATTGATGCTTGTTTAGAAAAAATCGAATCTATTATAACCAAAAACAAAAAAGAATTATATACAAGAGATAGACTTAGTGCTGGCGAAGCATTGATCAGTATTGATGACATAGAAGATGCTAAAGTGCCAACAGTTATAACTGATCAACTAAATCAAAACTTACAAGCGATACCAGAAATCATTCCTGATACTACAATTTTTAATGAATATCATGAAATTGAAAAACTATTTGGAGCAGAATCTTGTGCCGAAGCAAATGAACTATTAATGCATTTAGATAAATTAATCAAACTCCCAGATCCCAATACTGAAACTTACACTGATTATAATTTAGATCATGAATTCAAGCTTTCCCTAGAGAAAGCGCAAAAGCTAGATTCCAGTCCCAGACTAGCTTTTGTTGTAGGTTCTGGCTTAGCTAGTTTTATTGCCATCTCGAAAAACCTAGGGGTTGGCTATGTTAAAGAGACTAGCAAAATCATAAAAAACAAGCTTATTGAGTTTGGTTATTCTGAAAAGCAAGCAGCTAAAATGATCTTTTCAGTAAATGCTACTTTGTTTTGGATACTCTTCCATGGCTACGACGAAAATAATCAATTAATAGATAAATCTCAATTGCATAGACTAGAAACTCGATTTACCAAGGAAGTTCAAGCTGAAATCAGAAAATTAGAAGATTCTACAATTGGTGAATTAGCTGATCGTTGGTCAGATGAATACAAACTCCCAATACAAGTCGACCATAGACTCCGAGATCAAAAGGTCCAAGATATGCAAAGTCCAAAAATTTTTAAGATTGGTAATAGAAAAATCCAAAGAAAAGGCTTATGGCCAATTGCCGTCTCTTCTGGAGAATTAGATAGAGAGAAGCCATTAGCTACAATCAAACAAGAGCTAATGAACAGCTACAGAAGAGAGAATCAAATTAATCTAGCTCAATTAGCAGCTAGTGCTTAAACTTAGCCAGCCGGCGCAAACCCAGCATCCTTCAAGAAGTGCTGCAAAGCTACAAGCTCATGCTTGTCCTCGAGCTTACTATGATGTGGTTTATTGAAAGTAAAACTCTTACCAGCAAGATGCACTTTGACGTGACTACTCTGCGTCATATCAAGCTCCGCTCCCAGAGACTTAAGCAAATGCTCAATATCCTTCCAATCAATGTTCATACTGATAGGATGTGAGAATAGTTGCTCTAATGTTTTATGGTGTTTGTTACTCATGATGAATGTTATAGTGATATTCTACTCAGGAGCCTCATTGTTTCATCTATCCTTAAGGATAATCTTTCGGCTAATAATTAAATGGCACGCGCAAAACATAAAACAGTCCCCAAAGAACTCAAGAAAAACATGCTCTGGATCGAAGCCCAGGGAGCTAAGTTAGTGCTTGGAGTATGTGAATGCGCTCGGCATAAATTCAGCCCTGGTCATATACGCCTAGTACAAAAAACCGATGCTGGTTACAAAGCCATAGGCTACACCGGGAACGGGGTGATGAATTTTTTTATTGTATGTAAGACTGAAGAACTTTGTCAGGAGATAATAGAGAAGTTTGGCGGGGATTCGCTAAGATAAAGAAATTATATGCTACAATTTCCTTAATGATTCAAGCTGCTCGAGATAATCACCATTCGTTCTATGGGCAAATTCAAGGATTAGCCAACCTACGAGAAGGTTATGCTCGCAGTCATAGTTTAGGTAGTAATCTAAATGAGTTCGTGAGGCAAGCTAAAGCTCTTCACGACATGTTGTTTACTTTTGAAGAGACGATTGAGAGAGGAGGAGCAGAATCTTACTCTCATCCTGGCAGTCGTGCTTATAATGTTACGACTTGCGAACCAACATTCTTGGAATTAGGACATGAATTAAATGAAATAATTGTCCATAAAGCATTAGATAATCGGGGATGGGTAAGCTTTGTTGATTTACTTCAAACCCTAGATACTTTAATAGGCTTGCGCCTAGGACTAAGCCCAAAACGCCAGGACAGGAGTCTGAGACTAGGCAACCAAGACTTTATTCAACAATGTAGCAAACCTGTAAATGAAGCGATAGAGATTCTCGCTGAAACCATCCAATTATGGACTAGCAATTTATCTGCTCAAGCTAAGGATTTCATTGAACACCATATAAACAACACTGACTCTCATCTAGATCAACTTAAAAAAGCATACAATCAAAAATTTCCAATCTTTTCTGCTAATTTCAAAACTCTACTTGGCTTTGATAAAAATGCTGACGGTTCAGCAAGAACTAAAATTCAAACCAAAAAACCAGCAGCAGTAGCAAATCGCTCAACAATGAATCTGTTATTCAGCGCCACCTGGATAAAAGGCAATCGCTACTGGATAACAGATTTAACTGATAGTAAAAGAGCAAAAATGCCTGGTGTTCTCATAAGTGAAAATGGTGGAGTAGGTTTGTTTAGTTTCACATCCACAGATAAAAATGGCGTAAAAACTGAAGTGCAAACACGAATTGTTCCTGATAAAATGCCGAAGCAGCAGCGAAAGTTACGTCCTTCTAAGTAAATGTTTCCCTACCTTCTCTCACCAATCTATTATGCGCTTTAATGAAGTCTATTAAAACAGAAGGGAAACCTTCAGAAGTAACATAAAGCTTAAACTGCAAGGCAATAATCTCCAAGCGAGTTTGAAAGTCAGGGAAAGTATCAATATCAAAATGTGTACACTTCTCCAGACAATCTTTACTGATATATTCAAAGCCAATACTTACCCTAGGTGGAACCTTACGTCCAGGAGCCGGTCTAGAACCCCAATGCACTACAGCTTCATTCCAAAATAAAATATCACCTGGCTTAGCTGGCAGAGCACGAATATCTGGACGCTGAAATTGCCAGCTTTCTTCTTCATCAGTATTATAGGTAGGATCTCTATTAGCAGGAGCAATATAGATACAACTGTTTAGAGGAGTAGCTTCCGTGAGCGGCAACCAGAATGACAAAATCTTAGGACTACCATCTGGATAGAGTCCTTTCTTGCCCTTATCCCTATGAGGTCCGTAAAACCCCGAGTATAAAGTTCTAGTGACTAGTTCTTTATTTTCTTGCTGAAGAATTTCTCGTTCTTTAGTGGGATCTACATACCAGATCCATACCGTAGGCATCAGCTTAGAACCTTCTGCCAGAAAGCTTTCTACAATAAACTTGAGCCGAGCTTGCAATTCCCAAAACTCATCATAGACAAAAGCAAACACTGGCGGCAAATCTGCATCAAACATTTTTTTCAGCAAAGTAGTATATGAACTTAAGTCTAAATCTAATTGTTGATATAAATGTGCATAGCCTTCGAGCTCAAATAATGTTTTAGTCTCTTGCATTACTTCACTTGCAGGTTGGACTGGGTTTATTGTTATAGGCTTTGATTCACTACTAATATGAAACGCTCCATTAGCAAATTCTTGCCAAAAAGATCGGGAGCTGAGTTTTTCGAGGTCCATCCTATTCATTATTTACCCATTTAGTTTCTGACAAAGCGATCTATTCCAGCGCCGGAGTGGATCGCCACGTCGCACGCTACGCGTGCTCCTCGCGATGACGGATTACGTGTACTGGTTCGCTTAAGCTGGTAAATGAGCTTATTTAGCCTTGCCCCTACATTAAAAGAATATAAGCTTCTTGCGTAAAGACGCATCTATAGTTAAGATCTGCTATGATTAGGCGCTTGACACAATTTGCCAAACTTAAATTATCAGAACCCACTCTAAAAGCCATAGAAGAGATGGAATTCGTCTATGCCACTGAAATTCAGTCCAAAACCATCCCTTTACTGCTACATGGCAAGGATATTATCGGACAGGCTGGAACAGGTACTGGTAAAACAGCAGCCTTCGCTATACCTATCATTGAGAAGATAGACGCTGATAACAACAATATACAAGCATTAGTACTTTGTCCAACACGCGAACTAGTGGTTCAAGTAACTGAACAATTCACCAAACTGATGAAATATCACAAGGATCTATCAGTAGTCGCTATTTATGGTGGTCAGAATATTAGTACACAACTTAAGGCACTCAAGCAGGGTGTTCAAATAGTAGTAGGAACTCCTGGACGCATTATGGATCACATGAGACGTGGTTCACTCAAACTTCAAAATCTTCAGTTCCTTACTTTAGATGAAGCTGATCAAATGTTAGATATGGGATTTAGAGAAGATATAGAAACTATTCTTCAAGATACTCCTAAAACCAGACAGACTGTGATGTTCTCAGCGACTATGTCTCGTGACATACTCAAACTTACACAAAAATACCAAAACAAACCTGAACACATCAATGTGGTTAGCGATAAAGAACAAAGTGTACAAATCAATCAAGTATATTTTGAAATTAATAACAAAAGTAAAGTTGAAGCTCTCAAAAGAGTTCTAGCACTCTACGATGTTAAATCAGCTCTTATTTTCTGTAACACTAAAGCTATGGTGGATGATCTCAGCACTATGCTTAGATCTAAGAAGTATAACGCTGCAGGTTTACACGGCGACATGGACCAACGCAAGAGAGATTCAGTAATGAATGGCTTCAGAAAGGAACAGATCCAACTATTAATTGCTACAGACGTCGCAGCAAGAGGGATTGACGTAAATAATATTGAAGCAGTATTTAACTTTGACCTTCCTAGAGACGGTCAAGATTACGTGCACCGTATTGGCAGAACTGGTAGAGCTGGTAAGGCAGGATTAGCATTCTCTTTCGTTGTGGGTAAGGAAGTAGATCAATTAAGACGAATCGCTAAATTCAATAATCTAAAAGTTGAAAGTGCCAAGGTGCCTACAATAGAAGATCTAGAAGCATCTAGATTGAAATTATTTACTAGCAGCTTACAAGATGATCATCTAGGCGCTCGCCTACAGAAAAAATACTTGAAGTACATTGAAGAATGGAAAGAAGAAGGTCAAAGCGTAGAAGAAATCACAGCAACACTCTTAAAAAAATTAATGGACCAAGAAGTTGGTGATTTTGATAGTACTGTTGAATTCAGTCCAGAAAAATATTCTAGTCAAAGAAGAGAAGGTAAGGGCAAATCTAACGGCTATAGAGGCAGCAATGATCGTAAAGATTTTGGCTCTAGATCAGGTCCTAGATCTGGTTCTAGATCAGGGTTTGGATCTAGATCTGGTGGTTCTCAATCCAGATCAAGTTCTGGCTCTCAGTCTAGATCAGGCTCTGACTCTCAATCCCGATCAGGATCTAGATCAGGATCTAAATCAAGCTCTAGCTTCAGCTCTAAATCAAGCTTTGGCGCCAAGTCAAGTTCTAGACCAGGTTCCAGTTCTGGTACAGCTCCAAGAGCACCTTCTAGTAATTACAAAAAACCAAGAAAACCTGGTTCGTAAGTTATAATAGCTTCATATGAAAGCAAACTACGTTGTACTGGGAGCATCGGATAAACAAGATAGATACTCTTATAAAGCTCTTATGCTTTTAAACGAACATGGTTTCAATGTCATCCCAATACATCCCAAGCTAAAAACTATAGAGAATATTCCTGTCAGAGAATCTTTAGATAAAGTTACCGAGAAAATAGATACCATAACCATGTATGTCGGGCCAGAGATTTCTAAGACTTTAGTTTTAGATTTTGTGCGTATCAAACCTAAAAGAATGATTTTTAATCCTGGGGCCGAAAACCCACCAATTTATACGGCACTCAAAGATGCCGGTATTAACGTTATCGAAGCTTGTACTTTGGTAATGCTTAAGACTGGGCAAATTTAAGTCTTTGCTTTTGCCTTGAGTCTCTTGTATAATCAAGCCTATAGTTTTAATACATAGGTATTTGGGAAAATATAGTATATGGGCAACTCCACCGACAGAAAATTGAGCAAATGCGATATATGCAACGCGTTATTAGCAGAACCACCAGCATCGGGAGTTTGTAGTGCTTGTTTTGATTACGACCAAGAACTTTTTGATCGAGTTAAGAAATCACTTAAATATGGTGAGAGAATTACAGCTGAAGATCTAGCTCAAAGAACAGGAGTAGATTCTAAACACATTAAACGTTGGACAAGACTGGGAAGACTCAGCGCCGACAATTAAAGAAGTTTATAAGAACCTATCACTTCATCAAATAATCAATCGTCTAGCGGACAGCTAATAATTTACTATACTATACTAAGCCGCGCGCAGCGGCGGAACCCAACCCCATCCCGGGTTAAGGGATTTGGAATGAGGATGTTATATAAATAGATGAGTATTTGTGTTTACTATAAACGTTCTAGATACTCTCCATACCCTGCTTCCTTGAGTTTACTTTTAGGGATAAATTTTAAGGCTGCGGAGTTTATACAATACCTTAAACCACCAGGTGCAGGACCATCATTGAACACATGTCCCAGATGTGAATCAGAATCCTTAGACCTAACCTCAGTCCTAAGCATAAAATGACTGTGATCTTGCTTATTAATAATATTATCCTCGACTAAAGGTTTAGTGAATGATGGCCAGCCACAACCAGAATCAAACTTATCCTTCGAACTAAATAAAGGTTCACCGGTAATCACGTCAACATAGAGACCAGCTTCTTTATTGTCCCAGTATTCATTATTGAAAGCAGGTTCAGTAGCATTCTCCTTAGTTACCTTATATTGCAAGGGTGTTAGCTTTTTCTTCAAATCATCCTTATTAAATATTTTCTTTAAATCTCCCCAAGTTTTCTCCAAGAATTTTTCGCGACCAGAACCAGCTCTATATAGATTGTAATGAACGGGATTCTTCTTATAATATTCTTGATGATAGTCTTCAGCAGGATAGAATTTAGTCGCAGCTAAAATAGCAACTTGTATAGGTTTAGAAAAATGCTTGGATTTATCAAGCTTACTCTTCGAGTTTTCTGCTGCAAGTTTCTGTTCCTGGCTGTGATAAAACACTGCTGGTTTGTACTGCGACCCACGATCTGCAAACTGTCCATCAGCATCAGTTGGGTCAATCTCCTTCCAATAGACATCTAATAATTTCTCGTAACTAATTAACGTAGGATCATAAGTGATCTCTATCGCTTCTATGTGCCCTGTAGTACCAGTCGACACTTCTTCATAAGTCGGATTCTCAGTATGTCCTCCAATATATCCAGAGACAACTTTCTTCACCCCGGGCAGCGGTGAGAAAGTACTTTCTACACACCAAAAACAGCCACCAGCAAAAGTAGCCTTGGCAAATTGTTCTGCATTTACTTCCATATTAAAAATCAAACTCCATATTAATAAGGTTACTAAAACTTTAGTACTCATACTGATCATTCTAGTTTATTCACTACTTACCTTTTTATATTATTTCCATCTAATCCCCCAACTAGGATGGATATTGGGGTTACTACAACAAAACAAAATTTAGATAGATAATCGACCTTATGAATATTAGATAAGCCCCTGGAACTTAAATGAATCATTAAAGTCTTAAAGAATGTTAATATCCTCAAGGTCGAGGATAGGTTTGGTTAAAAAGTGAGGTTAAATCATGGAAGACACAATGTGTATTTTACAGGAAATCTGTTGCAATGCTTTATATATGATAGTAGAACCAATGAAGAATTATCTTCCTCAATTACTTGGCGGCTTAGCGATTTTGATTATTGGCTGGTTGGTAGCCCTCGGATTATCGACCGCCGTAGCTTGGACGATTAAGAAGACGCGGCTAGAAGGCTTGCTGGCTAACTCACTTGGCTTAGAACACTCAGAAAAAAACTGTCCAATCGCAAATAGCACTAAAACTATTACTTACTACATTGTTATGCTTTTTGTATTGGTTGCTTTCTTTCAAACCTTAGGCTTAACTTTAATCACAGAGCCGCTAAATGAAATGTTGAATCAAATATTTGCATTTGCACCAAGCATACTCGGGGCAGTCGGTATTTTTATACTAGCCTGGCTTATCGCAACTGTCTGTAAAAAACTTATTCTGAAAGCATTAGAGACAATTAGACTTGATGAAATGCTAGCAGCGAAAACTGGCAAGAAAAGTTCAGTAAAAGTCAGCGTCACCATATCTGAAACAATTTATTGGTTAGTTCTTTTACTAATACTACCAAGCATTCTCACTACCTTACACTTAAATAGCTTAGTATATCCGCTCAATAACATGTTTACAGAGCTATTGGGTAACTTACCAAATATTTTCAATGCAACCATTATTCTACTCGTAGGATGGTTCTTAGCTCGCGTGGTACAACGCGTTGTCACTAATCTACTCGCAAGCACAGGTGCCGACAACCTAATCGATAATATGAGCTTAGGCAGCATATTTGGCAAAGCTAAACTATCAGAAGTTCTGGGAATAGTTAGCTATGTATTTATTCTTTTCCCTGTATTGATTTCAGCATTAGATGCTCTGAATCTCAATGCGGTAGTGGGTCCAGCAACACAGATGCTTAACACCATCTTCACGGCTGTTCCTTATATAATTGCGGCTCTGCTGATGTTAGCTATCGCTGTTATAGTTGGTCGCTTCGCTTCAACCTTAGTAGGTAACCTACTGCAATCCATCGGCTTTGATAATCTTATGTCATGGTTAGGAGTAGGACACGAAACACCCAAAGACGAGAAAGCTAGACCATCAAACATAGTCAGTAAACTGGTCTTAGCTGCTGTAATATTGTTCGCCAGTGTAGAGGCTTTCAATATGTTAGGTTTGGCATCCATTGGACGACTACTTGAAGAGTTCATCATGTTTGCAGGAGAAATCATTCTCGGCATCATAGTCTTAGCAATAGGTCTAATACTCTCCAATCTTGCAGCTAAAGCAATCAAAGCTACAGCATCAACTCATGCTGAATTACTTGCTACTGCAGCAAGAATT
This sequence comes from uncultured Gammaproteobacteria bacterium, assembly GCA_964410425.1. Lineage (GTDB taxonomy): Bacteria > Cyanobacteriota > Vampirovibrionia > LMEP-6097 > LMEP-6097 > CAYPGT01. The sequence continues at coordinate 4,260 of CAYPGT010000008.1, read as the reverse complement.
GCCATCCTGGTTCTGGCTACCGCTATGGGCTTAGAAGAGATGGGCATTGCTAGTGAAATCATTGACCTAGCCTTCGGCATTCTGTTCGGAGCAGTTGCCATTGCTATAGCTCTTGCCTTTGGACTTGGCTGTAAAGATATAGCGAGCAGGGAAATGGACAAGTGGTTGAAATCAATACAATAAACATAACTACTCACTCAGTCAAATAATTATAAAGTTGGCAGCCTTAAGGAAATTTCTTGGGAGTCTGTTGTATTAAGCCGCGCGCAGCGCAAACGCCGTGCAGCGGCGGAACCCCAATCCCTCTCAGTAGACTTCCTTCGAAACCTGAATTTTCCCTTCGGGCGACACGTGCGTTCCGCACGGTCGCTACCTTTTTTAATAGACCTCTACATCGAAACCTGCTGTTTCGAAAGAGGTCTAGTTTAAGGGATTTGAAATGAGAGTGTTGTATAAATAGGTGAAGAATAACTAGCAATAACTAATCCTTAAACTGGCTAGATTAACGTTATTTCAACTTATCTTGTTATAAAGGATATTCACTGGGTATAACTTTTGAAGTGAGGTAAGGGATAATGTCAATGTTACGCGATAAAAGATTAGCTAAGTGTGAAATATGTGGTGATTTAATGAGCGGTGGCGTAAGTGCCGGCGTTTGCAAAGAGTGTTGGGACAAGGACGAAGAGATGTTCCAAAAAGTTAAATCAGCCATTAAGTTTGGACAGAAAGTGTTACCAGACGAGCTTGCAGCTAAGACTGGTATAGATCTTAAGCACATCAACCGTTGGGCACAAAACGGAAGATTCGGCTAAATCTTTTCTTTTTCTATATTTAGTTTAATATAAAGCTATGGGCTTCCAGCTTGAAGAACTTGATTCTAAGCAGTTTTGGCTTGAGTTTTGTGACTATTATAATATTGAAACTCTTAGATCTGATATCAGACTTAGATTGTCGCAAGAAGAAATCAATCAATCGAAGCAAGTTTTAGTTAAGGAAGGTTACTATCATTATCACAGCAAGGATCTTGGCATAGATTTTAGCAAAGCGCGTGATCTTATAACCAAACTCGTTACTAACGAGTTACCACCAATTTTTGCTCTTATTTATGATGAGTTCTGGTTACTCAAATCACAGTTACAACCAATCGTAGAAAGCATTCTAGGCAAGGAAGCTAAACTACTACCTGCGTTTTGGGCTTGGTATGTTGACCCCAGTCAAGAGAATTTAGAGAGACACGAGAATAATCCAAACTACACCAGAACCATGTTCTCTTCATTCATCGAACCTCACCGTGACAAGGGTCGGCATTCACTTTACGAAGATGGTTCTACTAAATTTCTTACTGCTTGGATACCTTTAAGTGAAGTTGATCCCTTGAACAGCTGTATCTACTTGGTTCCAGCTCATAGAGATAGAAATTATAATAAAGAAACAGAAGACATCAGAAGCTTTAAGTATCCAGATATCAGAGCACTACCTGCTCAACCCGGAGACATCATAGTCTGGAATCAAGCAGTATTACACTGGGGTTCCATGCCAGCTCCTCGCGACAATCTTCAAGCCCGCATTAGTATTGGCTTTGACTTTGGTGACAAGGACAACGCTCCTAGCCAAGCTCCTAACTTCCCAATAGATTACATGCCAAGCTTCGAAGAACGTAAGGCTTTAATCGCCAAACAAATCATCCAATATATCCATAAAAGCACTTGCTCACAAGAAATTATAAATTTTATAAGAAAATATCATAGTAAACCTATATAGTAGAGGGATATGAGAATAATTCGACAAACAAGCTTCGCGGGACTGCGAGGTCTCTCTTTGCTCACTTACGTTCACAAAGAGAGACAACTCTCGTCCTATTGCTCAGCTTGTCCAGATGTCGAATTATCCTCACATCCTGATAAAGACTCTGGTCATTGCTCTTTCATCCACTCAACACACTTCTCTACATGTATTTTGAAAGCTTCAGGATGCGCTTTAATTCTTCTACCATGACCAGGTAATAACCATTCCCAATAGTATTCAATTAACTTCTCTACAGATTCTATCTGCTTATCCCATGAATACCCGCAGTGTTGCTTCCAGGCTATTAATTGATTTAGTCTTTGAGAATAAGCAAGATGATCTCCAGAAAATAAAAACTTACGCTTGTAATTAAGTACCGTATGTCCTTCGCTATGACCTGGTGTATGTATCATCACTAGCTCATCTTCAGCGTCGTCTATCTTACTATGAAAATCATGCTCTAAAACTATCTCAGCATGAGGGATTGACTTACATAATTCCTTACTATGAATAATTCTTAAAGCGCCAAAATGATCATGGAATTTTTGATGATCGGCAACATCATCTACATGAGTAAGAAACATATACTTAATTCCACCCATCTCTTCTAGCCTCTTCACCAAGGCAGGAGTAAATCTTGGAGAGTCCACCAGTACATTACCAGCAGCCCTTTGAATAAAGTAACTAGTAGCTCCGTAAGACTTCTCGGAATGATAGCCACAGTGATAAACATTATCAGCAACAAGTATTGGAAACGATTGCTGCACTACCTTAATATCAATATCCTTAGCTTGGTAACCTATGGAAGCAGTAGGGCATGAGATTAGGGCTTGCATTGCCTGAAATTTCTCAGAGTCAGTCTTAGGTTGTTTGTATACTGCTGACTGTTCATTAATATTCTTAAATAAATCTGGTGCCATCCACCGACAAGTATCACAATCGATACATGAGCTATCGACAAAAAGGTCACCTGGACTGTTTTCCTGTCTAGATTTAGCTATTTGTGCCATTGAGTAAACATTATAGCAATCCTTAACAAGCTCTTAATGAATTATGTCGATAAGAGAACCATGAGGGGAACCAGCCTATTAATTATTACTATTCTACTAGGTACTTGCTTACCAAGTCAGGCCGTGGATGGAGACGCTACAGAAGTAGCCCTACCTAAAATATATTCTCAAAACAGTATTGCCAAAGATCAACAAGGTAACACTTATATAGCAGGGATGAGAGAGTCTAAAATTTATAAACTTGACACTAGTGGCAAGGTCAGCGTTTATGCTGGTAACGATACTGCAGCATTTAAGGATGGTTCTTTAACTGAAGCGCAGTTTAGAAATCCATATGCTGTAGCCGTAGATTCACTAGGTAATGTATTCGTAGCAGATTCTGGCAATAACGCTATCAGGAAGATCAGTCCACAAACTGGTCTGGTAAGTACTTTTGCTGGTGCAAGAACAACTGGTGACAAAGATGGCAGAGGTTCACTTGCTGAGTTTAATTTCCCTGTAGGACTAGTAATAGATCACCATGATAATCTGTTTGTTTCTGATCAAAGAAACCATCTCATCAGGAAGATAGACAAGTACGGCAAAGTCAGTACAGTGGCAGGTTCTACAGAGTCAGGCTATCAAGATGGTAAAGAACATCAAGCTCTATTTAAGTATCCAGGAGCACTAGCTCTAGATCCAAATGACAATCTTTATATACTAGACGGCGGTAATAAGCAACTGAGAATGCTTAGCAGAGATGGTCATGTTAAAACTATTACCAATCCAACTGAGAATCACTCTAACCTAACTATTCCTCGTCCTGCTCAAGAAGTAGAACGCATCGCGATGTTTAACTTTAATTAGAGAAATTAATTATATATACCTAAAGCCTTGCGGTTGCCATTGAACCGTTCAAGTCCATTATTATTTCTTCTTACTGGTTGAGATTGATTATAAGTTTGTGTTTGTCCTTGCCATTGTTGCGGTTGAACTGGTTGTTGATAAACAGGTTGTTGCGTTGGGTATTGTTGAACCGGTTGTTGAGCTTGTTGAACAGTTGGCTTCTCTTGGTAACGAGTCCAATCTCCAGTAGCTCCATTACGGGTAAAAGTTAATCCTCTGGTTGCATCGGTTACACCAACTGCAACTTGATTATCAGCGTTAGTAGTATAAACCCTAAAGCCTTTCTCATCTTCTGGTTTTGTTATTTCACGAGGTTTAGATCCCCAATCAGAGACTGCTTTCTGGTAGGCTTGCGTTTCTTGAGGAGATGCCAGCTTATATTTGTATTTGTCGCCATCTTGCTCTTGTATGTAAACAGTGTTCTGATACTTACTATCTTTAGGCACAGCAATAACTCCATCTTGCGTTTTATAATAGTTGAACTTGTCAGAATTTTGATCACTTTCTCTACGAGCAAGGACCTGGGGCTGATTAGCTAGAGCCTGGCTCTCCTTAAAAGAGTTAACAGTATCAGCATATG
>CAYPGT010000007.1:53123-57839 GCA_964410425.1 uncultured Gammaproteobacteria bacterium | reverse complement strand
ATTTGGCAGCATTTGTTAAAATATATATAGATATATGGCAGAAGCTATTCTTACTATTCCCCAACACATCCCACTGCATCTGCATACAGAGTTCTCCTTATTAGATGGGGCTAGTAGGGTTGAGGATATTTGTCTTAAGGCTAAAGAATCTGGGATGCCTGGTTTGGCTATTACTGATCACGGCACCATGTTTGGTGTTTATAAGTTTTATCACGAGGCTAAGAAGAACGGTATTAAGCCTATAGTTGGTTGTGAAGTCTATGTGATTAATGGTGATCACACTCTTAAAGGGAAAGAACATCGTTGTAAGTTATATCACCTGGTACTTTTAGCTAAAAACGATAAGGGCTATCAAAACCTTATCAAGATTGTTTCTGAGTCTTGCATTAATGGTTTCTATTATAAGCCTCGTGTTTCTAAAGAATTTTTACGTCAATATTCAGGAGACCTAATCGCTCTCTCAGCTTGCCTTGGTGGTGAGGTGAATAATTTGATGCTTAATAATCAAGATGAAGAAGCACGAAAACGTGCTCAAGAATACCAGGACATCTTTGGAGAAGATTTTTACTTGGAGATTATGGATCATAATTATGCTGAAGATAGGCATGTTAATCCTAAATTAGTTAAGCTAGCCAACTCACTTGGCATCAAGCTTGTAGCCACTAATGACAGTCACTATACTAACGCTAGTGATGCCAATGCTCATGATGCACTTCTGTGTTTACAGATGGCTAAGTTTGTTTCAGATTTCCCGAGAATGCATTTTTCTTCTCAAGAGTATCTCAAGACAGGTGAAGAGATGGCAATGCTATTTAAAGATCATTTGCCAGCAGATGTGATCAACGAGGCTGTGTACCTGTCGCCGACAGAGATTTATAATAAAATTGGAGATTATGATTTACTCAAGAATCCCAAGGTTCATATGCCTGATCCTCATGTGCCTGAGGGACATAATTTTGAAACTTACTTGAAAGAAATAACCTATGAAGGAGCGAAGCTAAGATTCCCAGAGCTTACAGAAACTATTTGTCAACGTTTAGATTATGAATTGAAGATCATGAATGATTCAGGCTTTGCTGCCTATTTTATTGTTGTCTGGGATTTTATCAAGTGGGCACGTGAGCATGATATCCCCGTAGGTCCAGGACGTGGTTCTGCAGCTGGTTCGCTTGTCGCTTATTGTTTGGCTATTACTAATATTGATCCACTAAAGTATGACCTACTCTTTGAAAGATTCTTAAACCCTGAACGTAAGTCCATGCCCGATATTGATACGGATTTTTGTATTGAGAGAAGGGGTGACGTAATGAACTACGTCAAGGAGAAATATGGTGCAGAGAGCGTTTGCCAGATCATTACTTTTAACCGTTTGACGTCTAAGGCTGTTATTAAAGATATGGCAAGGGTATTAGAGTATCCTTATGCCAAAGCTGAGGAGCTTGCTAAATTAATTCCAGTAGTTAGAGGTAAGCCTAGATCAATATCGTGGATGTTAGAGAATCACGATGATTTCTTGAAGAAGTATAAGGGTGATCCTGAAGCCAGAGAAGTAATTGACTTAGCTCTGAAGAACGAAGGACTTAATAAAACTTTTGGGGTGCATGCTGCTGGTGTGATTATTGCTGATCAACCAGTGGATACTATAGTCCCAATCTCTAAAAATAACGAAGGTAGCATCATCACTCAGTTTGCCATGGAAGAGTGTGCCAGTATGGGTTTGCTGAAGATGGACTTCCTTGGCTTACGTAACTTGACTATGATCAAGAAAGCCATAGATATAATTCATGAGAATGCTAATGGCGCAGAGAAGATAGATATTGATACTATCAGCATGGAAGATCCGGAAACCTTTGATACTATTTGTTCGGGTAATCTTGCTGGGATATTTCAGTTAGAGACTTCTGGTGGCATGAGACAAATAGCTAGAGATCTGGCTCCACGAAGTTTAGAAGATATCTCGGCGCTTATCGCACTTTATCGTCCTGGTCCTTTGGACACTGGAATGATAGATGATTTTATTGCACGTAAATCTGGTAAGCAGAAGATTAAGTACGACCATCCTTTATTAGAGTCGATTTTGAAGAATACTTACGGAACTATTGTTTATCAAGAACAGATAATGCAAATAGTACAAACGCTAGGTGGTTTCTCACTAGGTGAAGCAGATTTATTGAGACGCGCTATGGGTAAGAAAAAGCCCGAAGTTCTGTTGCCTTATAAAGATCAGTTTATTAATGGATGTAAGTCAAATGCCCAGCCTATTTCAGCAGATCTGGGAGAGAAATTATTTGAGCAAATGCTGGCGTTTGCAGAGTATTGCTTTAATAAATCTCACTCTACTGCTTATGGATTTGTAACTTACCAGACTGCATACTTGAAGACTCATTATCCAGTGGAGTATATGACCTCATTATTTATGTCCTGTAATGGTGATACCGACAGGATTAAAGGTTATATTATTGAAGCTCAGAGATTGGGTATTAAGGTAGTACCACCTGATGTTAATTTGTCGAATGTAGATTTTAGAGCAATAGTAAAAGACAAGAGTATAGTTTTTGGGCTGAAGGCAATTAAGGGTGTGGGTGATGGTCCTAGTCAGGCAATTGTTGATGAGAGAAATACTAAAGGTGAATATAAGAGCTTCTATGATTTCTGTAGAAGAGTAGATCATAAGAAGGTTAACAAGAAAACTATTGAGTCATTGATCAAATGTGGCGGATTTGATGCTTTAGGAACTGGGCGTAAGGCGATGATGGATAATTTAGAGAGTTTTATCTCTGGCGCTAAACGCACTCAGAGTGAAGCTTCTAGAGGACAATTCGGATTGTTTGAGGATACTTTGATCAGTTCCCCTACTTATATTAATGGCGAGAACGATGAATATCCAGAAAGAGAAACTCAATCGATGGAATATGAGTTACTGGGACTTTATGTGAATAATCATCCGATGCAGGCTATTGCTGATCTGGTGACTTGTGTTGCTGAGAACTCAATTAAGGCACTAGAGGATAAGAATGATGGAGCTAAAGTTAAAATAGCAGCTTTGATAACGGATTTCACTAAGAAGATTACTAAGACCAAGAAAAATATTTGTATCTTGAATTTGGAAGATCTAGAGTCTAGAGTGGAAGGAGTTGTGTTCTCTCGCAAGCTTGAAGAGTTTGAATCATTGATAGAGAAAGGTAAGCGTGTGCTTATCTCTGGCACTCTTTCTAAACATTCTGAAGGTGATCATAGCGTTATGGTAGATAGCATTGAAGATCTAGATGGTATGGGGATTCTAGAGTTTGATGTGGACATAGATCAGCTTCAAGATTACTATCAATTCTTCCATTCACTTAAATCATATATTGCTAAACCAAGTAATCAAGGTCGTCAAATAATTATTCTGAATTTGATTAGTGCAACTGGTTCTCGTAAACTCTCTCTAGGAGCCAAGTCTACTATTGCAAATTTTGATATTACGATTGATGGTGTGAAGAAAATTATAAGTAACTCATATGTGAATGCTGCTGTGGCAGTCTAGGCGGGGTTAACACGCACTTTTATCTTCATTGATTTTGTCTTTGATATTATAGCGTTTTATTGATTTGGGAGGATTGATATGAAAGATTCTTACATGGTTAGTGATTCTGATAAATATATTGCTAATGTCTGTTTTGTTGCTGGTTTTGCTTTTTGGTCTTTAGTTGGTGTGGTTGCTGTTTTATTCGGAGGATGGTATCTTCTAGGTGATAGGGAGTTGAAAAATGCCAGAAATAGATAGTGTTGATATAGTTGGTTTTGTATTTTTATTTTTATTTCCATTTTTTTTCTAGGAATGCTCCTCTGGATGGCGAATAACCATCCAAGTACTTGGAAGTATGATCCATTAGCAAGGTTTTTTGGTTCAAAGAATAAAAATCAAGCCCAAATAAACCAAGTATAGTGAACCACAGACTAGCAATGTCTTGTAGCTAATTTCTTTCTTGAATTTAATCGCTGCTAATAATATTAAGCTTGATATTATGGCTAAGACTGCACAGCTTAAAGCTAATGGATTAAGTTGCCAAGGTGTAAGTACGATACCAATAACACAAGGAATTGACGCTTGAAATACCATTGCACCGCTTAGGTTACCCATAGCAAGAGTATCCTTGCCTTGTGATGACCAGATCCAGCTATTAACCTTCTCTGGTAATTCAGTAGCTATTGGACTGATAATTAAACTCAAAACCATTGGACTAATACTTGTAAGCTTAGAGATATGCTCTATAGTTTCTACAAAGCCATGGGCGAAGTATATAATTCCTGCAAGCCCAATTACTGTCTGTATTATTACGGTCAGAAGACTAACTTTAATCCCCATAAATCTTTCTAAATAAAGTACTGGGCAATCATTGTCTTCTCCGCTTTCTTCTTGCTTAGAGGCTTTGTAAGTCTCTATTAGATACTTCACATAGAGTCCAAGGATAATCAAAGCTACAGCAATTCTTAATATGATACTAGTGCTGTCATTACACTGAGTTGGAATATTGTTCAAATTAATGAGTTTAATAATAAGTTCATTAGAACAGAGAGCGTTAATAATAGAACTTAAATAATTAGATGAAAACATTGTAGCTAAACCTGCTATTAGAAAGGCTTGTAGGAAATATATTAGATCTCTACGCAGATGAGTTAAGTCGACATGTAGGCTTGAACTTTTACGTTTGGCTTTATGTACTATGAGGCTTA
>CAYPGT010000007.1:49682-53023 GCA_964410425.1 uncultured Gammaproteobacteria bacterium | reverse complement strand
GCATTAGTGAAAATCTCACAAGCTGCTAAGATTCCTAGAAGTAGTAGAATGATTCCAATATAACTTGATGCTTCGTGCATAGGGCTAATTATACTACCGCTTATATTATTCTGTGTTACGCGCCTTCGGCGCGTTTTGTCCTGCGGACTGCTAAATAATTTACTATATTAAGCAGCGCGCAGCGCAATTAAGATATAATGCTTTCATGTCTTTTACTAAGTCTAAAAATGATGAAATTATATCTGAGGCAATAACAGTCCTCAAGCCAATCTGGGCGCAGATTGATGTGGTAAAGGAAACGAACCAGATTAAAGTCATCGAGGCTTTTAAGCAGGCTGGTATCCAAAATGTTCATTACAATTGGTCTACAGGCTATGGCTATGACGATCTAGGTAAGGATAAACTGGATGAATTGTATTCTATATACTTTAATACAGAAGCGGCTTTAGTTAGACCACAATTGGTTTCTGGTACTCATGCCATAACTTGTGCTGTAATGGGCAACCTGAATGCTGGTGATAGATTAGTTTGTGTAGGTAAGCCCTATGATACTTTGCAGACTGTTTATAATAAGTTAGCAAATAAACGTGGTGTTGATTACAAAGTAGTGGATCCTGATATCTTGCTTAGTGCCACCCAGAACGAAGTGATAGCAAGCGCAAAACTCGTTTCTATACAGCGTTCTAGAGGTTATGAGTGGAGAAATTCTTATACCATAGATCATATAGAGAGTCTTATTAAACAAATAAGATTGATCAATCCTAATGTTATTATTTTCGTGGACAATTGCTACGGTGAGTTTACGCAAACTCGTGAGCCGACTGATGTTGGGGCTGACCTGATCGCTGGTTCATTAATTAAAAATCCAGGTGGGGGCATTGTGGCTGCTGGTGCTTACATCGCAGGGCGCAAGGATTTGATAGAGAATGCTGCCGAAGCTCTTACTGCACCTGGGATTGGTACTCATGGTGGTTGTATGTTTGATCAGACCAGGTTATATTTTCAGGGATTCTTTATGGCACCTTTGATAGTAAGTGAGGCACTTAAGGGTATGAGTTATGCTGCTAGGATCTTCTCTGAGATAGGCTTAGAGACTACGCCTGCTTATGATGCTGAGCGCAATGATGTGATCCAGGCAATTAAATTTAATGATAGGGAGAAATTAATTAAGTTCTGTCAGATAGTGCAAGCTAACTGTCCAATTAATTCTATGTTTAGTCCTATACCAGCTGAGATTAGTGGTTATGATGATGAGATCATTATGGCATCTGGATCATTTATTGAAGGCTCTAGTATAGAACTATCTGTAGATGCGCCTCTCAGAGAGCCATATATCGGATACTTTCAAGGTGGGTTGAGTTATGCTCATACTAAGTATGTGATTGGCAAGATTATAGAATTGATTGGCTAGAACTTTTAATTGTTAATTTGGTTTTGATTAGTATAGGTCCGTAGCTTTCTTCGAACTCATAATAGTTTGGTTTAACTAAGCGACCCTTGCCATATATTCCTGTTGATCCTATCGTACCTTGGGTAGTTGTTTCAAAACTAAAAGCATCTGGATGTATACCTTCTGTGTGCAGTTTATATTTGTAACCGCCGAGGATTCCCTCTGTGTCTCTTAAGTTGGTTTTGTATTGTACTTCTTGACCCAGAAACGATCCTTCGATATCATTCGTCATAGTAATACCATCACTTTTAATATTTAAGTCAAGGATTTGAATACCATCTAGTCTTGCAGTAGCTTTCATGCTGGCTTTGCGAGGTAAGCTAAAACTGAGTTTATTGTCGTATATTAGATCAAATTCGTTCAATTTGCCTTTGGCGCTAACTTCTCTACCAATGAATCCATGACCCTTAACATCTATATCAAGAATTAGAGTTTGGTAGGGTTTACTAAATTTACCCTGCAGGTCTTTAACATAGTAGTATCTTTCTAAATGAGAGGACTTCTTATCCTTGTAAACCTCTGCATGGGCTAGTGCTCTTAGGGCTAATACTGGTAAATAGTTAGCTGCAAGTTTATATTCAGTATCAAACAAAGGATAATTATGCAAGTTAGCTGTGCAGCTAGGAGATATTTCTTCTCCGCAAATTCCCATGGAGCTTTTAGCATTAGCTGGACTAATAACAGTTAATAATATGGCCGCGACAAATAGGCTCTTAAAGCTCATCTAAATAGATATATTCCCTGTCTTGTGCTATTTTAGTAGCAGGGTTACCTGATTTTATTAAAAACACTGTGCTGACGATGGAAATTATAGAAAATGCTGATATAACTAAGCTGACTACGCTTAGAGTTGTGGCTCAGGCTGAAAAGTTTGCTAGTCCTAAAAGTGTTGAAGAAGTGGTTTCTTTATTTCGTGAAATCAAGGCTAATAATTGGCATTGGAATATTTTAGGTGCTGGTTCTAACACTTTATTGAGTTCAAGAGCTCTTGAAGGGATTTTAGTTTCTACTAATGGTTTAGATTTTGTGGCAAGGCGTGATGCTGTAACTTATGAAGTTGGTGCTGGACTAAGAATGCCACGCTTTTGTGCTCTGATGACTAAGGAGTCTCTTGCTGGAACTGAGTTTATGGAAGGCATCCCTGGTTCTATTGGTGGCGGCATTGTTATGAATGCTGGGGCACATGGTTCAGAGATCTCTGATATATTGGTTTCTGCTAAGTTGCTTAATTTAACAACACTTGAGATTGAGGATTGGGATAAAACTAAGCTAGGATTAGGTTACAGACATTCAGCTATTGACCCACAGAAATATTTAATTCTTTCAGGTACTTTTAAGCTTAAACCTGATGATAAGGAAGCTATAAGAGCAAGAGTTGTGCATAATAATCATGCTAGAACCACTAAGCAGCCCATTAAGGCTTGGACTTGTGGTTGTACTTTCCAGAACCCACTTGCCAACTATGGTGCAGGGCAGTTAATAGATGAACTTGGACTTAAGGGTTATCGAGTGGGTGATTTTATGATTTCTAATCTGCATGGTAATTTCTTTGAGAATCTAGGTGAAGGTAGCTCGATAGATTTTTGTAAGCTGATGCGTCATGTACAGGAACAAGCTTTGCTTAAAAAAGATATAGTACTTAAGCCTGAAGTGAAACCTATGGGAAAATTTACTGAAGAAGAATTAAAGATATGGGGCTAAAGTGCGTTTCTTCGAGTTCTTCTTAGCTTGATTGCGGTCATTTAATATTATGAACCACGCATAAGCTGCAACAATCGCTGCAACTAATATCATTGCGTATAGTGGTGCTGCATCTGTCAATTCTTTTATTATGAATTCAATCATGACCATTCTCCTCTTCTTGTAATATGACTATTGCAGATAGATATAA
>CAYPGT010000007.1:32951-49582 GCA_964410425.1 uncultured Gammaproteobacteria bacterium | reverse complement strand
CTGTGATTAAAGCTGATAATGCAATGCTAGCTGTTGTTGTAGTTATAGTAGCAATTTGTTTACGTTGGTCTTTATTTAGGTCTGTTTTCATAAATCCCCCTATGATTTATGAATAGTTGTAGCATATGAATTTTAAGATGCGGGGTTAACACCTGGTGTTATTTTTATTATATCGATTAGTTTAACTAAATCCTTAAATACTTCTGCTGACTCAGTTTCACCATCGTAATAGTAATAAGTTTTATTGATTAATATCTCCTGTGCTTCTGTAGCTTCGTTGATGAATTTAGGTTTAATCAAATCAGGAAACTCTATCTTCACTACATTGCCACGCTTGTAAAACTCTTCCTTCCAGGGGAAATGATTATGATAATCAAGCTCTTGAAGTTGCTTCTGTAAATCGATTGCAAGTATTTTTTGTTCGGGATCTAAAGTTATGAATTTAGAATGAAAGAGATCAGCATTATGACTAGTGCTGTGAATAATAGTTTCATTGACCAGACCATTCTTAAAGAATCTATATTCAGTGATTTGATCTTCACTAATATTACGAAATTCGACTCTATATAGTAATTCTGTGTCCTTAAAGTTTGCTTGAGAGCAGGCGGTAAGGAAGATACATAGTATATAGCATAAATACTTCACGCAGTCATTTTAGCATTTTTAGCTTTGTACTTATACTTTAAGCTTCAACTCGGCTCTGAACTTCTCTGATAGAGCATGATGTGTCATATCAAACTGTACTGGTGTGATAGATATTTTGTTATTCAATAGCGCCCAACCGTCAGTGCCTTCTACTTCAAGTCCTTCGATGGGTTTACCTGCTAACCAAAAATATTTATTGCCACGTGGATCTTGACGCTCTTCGTAATTCTCTTCGTAAGCACGATTACCTAAACGAGTGATCTCCACTCCACGATAATTAGCTCTGGGACCTGGTGGTATGTTGATGTTAATAAAAGTCTTAGCTGGAATCAGCTTAGGTAGATCATTATTATTAATGAAGTCCAGTACCCATGAAGCTGCGTCACCAAACTCCTTAGAGCTATAACTATAAAGTGAAGTAGCTAATGATGGTACTCCTAGTAACATAGCTTCCATCGCCGCAGACACTGTACCTGAGTACAATACATCTACCCCTAAGTTAGGTCCATGATTAATACCAGAGACCATAAGGTCAAACTTGACATCCTTGTAAAGCGCTCCTAGAGCGATCTTAGCGCAATCTGCTGGAGTGCCAGAGGTCATGTGAGCACCCTTGGTGTTGTTAATGATGTCACTTGTGGTAGCCTTGCTAACCATTAATGGCTTGTGTAAACTCATGGAATGCCCTGTAGCAGAGCGTTCTCGGTCTGGAGCACAGACATAGACTTCGTGGTCGTGAGCAAGTGTTGCAGCTAAAGTTCTAATACCTTCAGCCCAAATTCCATCATCGTTACATACTAAAAGTTTCATGGGGTTATGGTTATATTATGCCCGTAGTTGCTAATTATGTCGGGATGAGTATGCGAAAGGTAGATAATACGGCGAAGATTCAGGCTGATTTATCCAAGTAAAGAACGAAATCTAGAGTTTCTGAGTTGTGGATATCTGAGCAAATAATCATTCTTGATCGTTGATCCATCATCATTGAATAATGAACGTCTGCGATTATGGTTTCCAAATACTGAATTAATAAACTCTCTTCTAAAAGCTCTAATTTCATCTGCATTTGCATATAATTCGTTAGAACTATGGCTGAAGGAAGAAGTTCTTCTGTTTAGGGTATCAGGATTTCTTGCTCTAGCTGGATCTATACCAAAGAGTGGAGATTTAACATTATCAGGTCTTTGAACTGGTTTACCCCTCTCGTCGGTTTTGTCTTCGTAAGGTCTAATATTCGTATCATAATGATTTTTGAGAGAGTTTAGATTCGCTGCTAGTGACACTAAAGAATCTCTATATTCTGATCTATAATATGGCTGAAGCACAGGAGTAGCTTGAAATATACCTAGTCCTTTCTCGTCAGATAGTTTAACTAGTTTCTCTCTTTGCTCAGCTAATTTTTCGTAGCTAAGCTTAGTATCTGCATCATAGCCTTCATAGTTAAGAAACTCTTGATGTCTGGCTTTGGCTCCGACGTTAACAAGATTCATTAATAAAGGTAAGGACTCATCTCTAAATGCGTAATTGTTTTCTCCACTTTTAGTTAAGACACCAGAACTAACCATAAAATCAATCATATCTTTGTCGTTAGTTTCCTTGCCAACTTCTTTAGATGCTAGAGTTGTATAGAGTAGGGTTCTTAAGTTCTCAGGTATTTTTTCACCTTTGTCAGTTACCATCTCGTTGCCAGATAGTTTTACTTTTCCTGTTTTCAAAAATTCATGAATGCCTAGTTTGCTAAATAAAGGGAAACTATTCTGAGGTGTTTTTTCTTTGGTTTCTTTATCAGTAGTATAAAGTGGATCAAAAGCTGCTTCAACGAAAGCGTGTGAAGTTTTAGCTTTAACACTGGTGTCTACTAATTCAACTGGAACTTGGTTAACATTACCATTTTTGCCAGAAATAATAACTGCTACTTCTATATCTTGAGCGATGTCATTAAAATTTTGATTCTTTTTATCTCTTATTAGGTTGACAATGTTAAATACTGGAATTTTGCTCTTGCTTTTTGGTTCAGGTCTATTGAAAAGAGATTTGATTAGCCCCAAGTTTCTTTTGTCATAACGAAAAAGATTTAGTGCAGTAGCTAGTTCTTTTTTCTCATCTGCTCCCTTGAACTCTGCTAGTAAAGGTTTGACATCTCCACCGCTAAAAAACCTCTCAAATTCATCTTTAAGATTTTCACGATTTTTTTCAGATCTAGCTGGATCGTTGATCTCAGCATGAAGGTATTCCATAGTTTTAGTGAAATCTTGATAGAACTTAATTGGATCAGCTGTACTTGGATCAATAGCTACTTTAGTGCTAGGATCTTTTTCTTTACTATCTATTGCTATTTTCCTAAGCATTTGTTTTAGGAAAACTTTTTGCTCATCTTCGGTCTTAGAATTATAAGCTGCTGTGAAACCTGGAAAGCTTTCTGCACCACTGGTCTGACCTTTCAAGATTGTGATAGCATCTTTAACTACTGTTTTACTTAAAGGCTTGTCTGTATTGTCTTCTAGAAGCTTATATGCTCTGCCTAGAGTTATAGATTGATCTTCTGTTAATTTTAGATCGGCATGAATTTGAATCTGAGTTGCTTCTAAGCTTGCTGCTAAGCTTTTATCAGAATCGTAATCGCTAAAATTAACCTCTCCGTTTTGGGCATCAGCTTTAAGAGTTGTAACTGTATCGTTGAATAATTTTTGGTAAGCTTGTGCTGTTGCTTCGTCAGCAGGTACCGGCAAATATTTAATCAAATCCATAAAGGTCTGTGTGTCTGATTCTGGTTCTAAGTCTCTTAGCTTGCGTAATAGAGATCTAGCTATTCTTTGATCATGAGCTGGTAAGCCACTAGATTCTGCTTGTGATAAATATGTTAACCAAGATTTAGCGTCAGGAGTTTTAGGAATATTAGTGACTCTGAAAGCGTCAGTTCTGATTGGAGTAGTTAGTAGAGCATGTACTTCAGGAGCTACTTCTGCACTAGTTCCCATGATGACTAGTCCAAGGACATCATTATCAAGTGCAGGGAATTTGCTCTTAGCTCTTCCTTCTGGCTTGGCTTTAGCCTGGTCTCTTAATCTATAATCTAATTCTGTTTCAAATGAATCTTGAGCGTCATTTTCTAAAGCAGTTCTAAATTGATCAATTTTGTTTTTGATGCCTGAATTATCATATTCAGCACCAAGTAAAGCCTTAAATCTTGCTTCTAATTGAAGAATCTCATCTGTAAATTTAGCTTTCTTGGTAGCAGCTTGATTTGGGATATTGGTGAATGGATCTAAATCCAATAACTCGTCAATCATATCTGCTGGTTTATCAGTAAAATTATCTTCTTTAATTGAAAGAAACTTGTGTAGTTTTGGTAGATCAGTAGCAGCAAAAGCTTGACTGAGTACTTGGGCATCAGCAGAACTTAATGCTTGACCCATAGAGACCTTTAATAATGCATTAGTTAAACGAGGATCTTGAATATCAGCTTTATCTGAAACTGTAGGTTTAGTAGTACTTAGATCTATTGGTGTTCTGCCTGGCGTTAGTTTTAAGTCTGACATCGAATACAGCTCTCCTTACTCTATATAAAGAGGCTGTTTATGTGTAATTTATAGGAATCTTATTAACCTTCTCATAACCTAGATTAAGCTTTGTTTATGGATTACTTGATTCCTCTATCTTGTTTTACTTTCTCCAGTTGTTTTCTTAGCTTCTCTAAATCCTTGTCTGTTGGCTTAGCTTCTGTCTTAGCTTCTGGCGGCTGATTAGTAGATGTAGAAGCTGCGGTGCTTAAGTTTAAGGGTTTAGCTGGTGTCTTAGTATTTGTGCTGGATGGATCTACTTGATCAACTAACTTGACATATGCTTGATTTGTGGGTAAAGATACTGTAACGCTATTCTGCCCATTCACTTCACGGTGTTCATAAGGTAACTGTTCAGTAATATTCGGTATTGAGTTAGGCTTACCCGTATGTTTAGATACAAGCTTTTCTAATTCATTTTGGTACGCTACACCAAAGTCATCAGCATATAATTGGGCATCTTTAGCTTTAAGACCTCTTAATGTATTGAATTGTTCAAAGACTTTATGTAGTGCTTGAATTTTATCAGCTAGCTGGTCTGTACCATTAACAACTCTGTTAATTTGTTCTCGATGTTGCTGTACTTGGTCTTCGACAGGATTAGTTGCTCTTGTGCTGCTTTCTGGATAGTTTTGTGGATCATAAATTACTTCATTAGCTTTTCTGTAACCAAAATTTTGGTATAGCTTAGCAGACGTTTCATTGATATTGTCTTGCATGTTGTTCTTTTGGAAGGAACTTGCATCATCTTTATCACGTAAATTTCTCCAAACTTTTAGACAATTTCCTTGGAATGTTAAATAACCTTGATGAATATCTGAGTTGTAATTTAGATAGTATGATCCTGAAAACCAGGCACCAGCTGGTGCGTGTTGATCATAATACGATACTCCCATGAGAGCAGAGAAAGCTTCATCGTATTCACCTTTTTGTTTACCTTTTAGGTTTATATTGGGTAATTCTTTAGGTCCGTAGGATCTTTTGTTTAAGCTGTCAGCAACCACTGTGATCGGATATTCGTTTTTCCATAACCAACTACTATCAACATGGTTCTTGGCTAATATTTCTATCTCTTTTTTTCCATTATTTGGGTTGATATAAAATCTAACTCCAGTACATTCATAGCCCTCATATCCCCTGGCATCATCATTAAATACAATAGCAAAATCATCACCTTCTGCATCTGGAAGAAGGTAAACGCTATCTGTATAATTTCTGGCTCCAGCTAATTTTTCATTGCCTGTTGCACTTGTATAAGTATCATGTTTTTTCATTACATTGGTATAAGCTTGATCTGCAGCAGATGTAAACTCTGTGTAGCTGAGAGGTATTGAAGAGCCTCCTTTTTTTACAGGGTAACTCAATTTAGATCCTTCCTGACCTGAGACTATAGGTTTTAATTGAAATGTAGTCGTGTCTGCCATAATTATTAATTCCTGTGAAAACTTTGTAATTTAAACTAAGCTGATTTAGCTAGTTCTCTGGATTCTTTACCTACGTCGGTTAACCACCAGTCAAGTTCATCAACGTGGTGCAACTCACGATCCTCTTGAATGATCTGACCAGCATAGTATTTGGTTAGCATCTGTTCAGTAGTCTTCATCCATTCTTTGGCTGGACCCATATCAATGGGCTGAGGCATTAATTGATTAGCTAATTGTCCTATATTCATGATCTAATCCTCTAATGTGCTTTAGCTAAGGCTCTGCCAGCTTGCAGAACTTGCTTGGTTATCCCCATAGTACTTACAAAGAGGTCTCCTTGTATTTTGTGATATAGCTCTCCCAAGGTTTCGTTTAGGACCTGCTGTTGCATTACATCTAGTTTTCTACTGGCTTCTATTGCTTTATTACCCATAGCATCTGTTGCTGCCATTAAGGAATAACCTGAATTAGATATATCACGGATTCTTGACATAATTCTTTTCCTCTATAAATTAGCCTTGAGCTAATCTTGCTATCTTACCTAGTAATCCATATCGTCCACCAATAACACCTGTTGCGATATCAACAGTGGTACTAGCTTCCTTGATAGCCATCGCTGTATTAAATGCAGCTTCTTCTGAACCATCTAGTTCACCCATTTTATCTATAGTTTTGTTAACGATTGAATCTGCTGCGTCTGTTAGACCGCTAGCACTTCCTGATATTGCTCCAATTCCACCTGCCATAATGTTTCTCCTTTATGCTTCTGTGTTTACTACTTACTCTAATATAAAGTAAATGTATTACTAGAATTGATAGGAGTTTAACTAGTTAGAATCCCTAGTTAGCTTTTAGCTATAGATAGATACTCTCTAATTCTCTGGAAATGAGCTGCCATGGCTGTACTTCTGAGCTGAGCGTTTAAGGTAGCCTGCTTACTAGCCGTGGCAAATTTACGAGCGTGAGTCTCGTTATTAGTGGCTATTGCCTCTGAGATACTACCACCTGCACCAAGGTGTTGTAGTACTGTCATAAAACGATTCGGTGTGAATTGATCTACTTTGGTTCTTAATGCCTCATCATAGCCCGTTAGTTGAGCTATCTCTGCAGGCGGGTTATAAGACATGATAGGGGTTTGTATTCTTTTATAATCGCCGTGTATTCCATATACCATAATGTTCTCCTTTCTAAAGTATTTTTCTAATTTAAGCACTAGCCAATAAGGTTTAATACCGTAGTTGCTACACCAATATCAGACTCCATGCCGTTTTCGATTATATTAGCAGTGGCTTTTGAAATAAAACCCTGAATACTCTCTGTTTCCTTAGTTTTTTGTGTTATTAGCCTCTGTAAACTTTCACTTTTATGATATTCAAGTTGCTTATTTAATGCAGCCACTTCTCTATGTAGATTGTGCAAGTGTAGGAGCATTGGATGAGCCAGCCCTCGCAGCTTGGCATACTCTTGATCTACACGTTTACTACCAGCTTCCTCGAGTCGGTCAACCATTTTATTAATGCTTGAGATGCTATACATGAAAGTATAAGGTTTGGTTAAGGAAAGTTTTGACAGAAATGTGTAAATATACTTCTGGTTATCAAAAGTAATGTAAATACTACTTTGTAGGTTAAGAAGAGATTATGGCATTAACAGCAGAAATGAATATGATGATAGCGCAGTCCGCCGGGTTCTCCATAGGAGAGAAAGCTAGTGCTGCTATCAAACTAGCGCCGGAACATCTAAACCAGTTTAAGAGTTTAGGTTTAGGACGCAGTGCCTTAAAAGAGCAGTACTCTGAGTTAGATATCTCTAAATGGAAGAGCAATAACTTAGATTTTAAGACTGATTGGGATAAATTACCTGCGGCTCTTTTCCGCAAGACTCCCAGTCCAGATTTACTATCATACGTACAAAAGCGTAAGAAAACTATTGATGATTTAGTTAAAGCTATAGAGTTTGCTCAAAAAACTTCTAAGCCTGAAGATCTGCCTGCATTACTACAGGGATTTATGAATCTCTGTGAAGATGCTAGATCAGAAGCATTGAAGAATAATACTAAAGGTTTAGCTAATGCTGAGTGTGTGCATTTGACAGAGTTATCCAGTGCAGCGGCTAAGGCTGTTAAAGATGATGAAGATTTATCTCAAAAGTTGTCGAAGAACCCTAAAGCTTATATGAATGATCCTAGCATGCTGGCGGCTACCTTAGAGGTATTGAAGAAACGACAAGCAGCGTTTACTAATCTTGAGTCTAGTTATAACGCAAATGCAGTCAAGCACGGCACTCCAGGGCATATGGTTGATTTCTTTAGAGAAGAGTGGTTACCTCTTACTCTTACCGCTGGATTATATTGTCGTAATGTTAATGCTTTAGATGCTAAAGGTTTACCAATAGTTGAGAAAGCCATGTCGGATGGATTGCGTCTTAGTGGTGTTCATTTGAATAAAGAGACAGGTAAATGGATGCATAAGTATACAGTTGGACTAAACGAGATTACTGATGTAGTACCAGAGGGAACAGAAGTCATAATTAAAAAACGTCTAGCTGCTCATCAAACGATGCGTAATATGGCACGTCGAGCTACTAACACTGGCACTTGGCTTAAAAATGTACCTTGGTCTAACGTAAAAAACTTGGACAGTTGGAAAGCAGTTGCAGCAAAAGTTCCTGGTAAATGGAAAGGAATAGCTTTAGGTGTAGCAGCATTAGCGTGGGCTGGAACAGAAGCTTACTGTTATACAGCAAGAAATCCTAATTGGTCTAAGCCAATCAAGGATGCATATACCAAAATGACAGATGGCTATACGCTTCCAGGTGGACTCGGATATGTTGCAGACTGGGTTGTTCCAGACGTAGGTAAGGCAGTTGGCATGCCGCTTTGGACGTCTGAGAGCTTGAATCACGTACAATTGGAGTTTAAAGATATATGAACGCATTAACTACAGGTATTAAGGCTGCTGGTATGGGCAAGCATTGTAAGGACGTTATCGTAGATGGCGTTAAATTGCTCTATAAAAGTTTAACCACCTCCACAATCAATATGGCTCGCCATGGGTTCTCTGGTGATAAGGTTCTGTTCGATAGCTTCCAAAAAGCTGGCGGTTGGGGAGTTTGGGGTACGGGTCTAGCTGTCAAATCCTTTATAGGTTTAAGCTTGGCTGCAAGTACCATGGACTCTATCAATATGCAAAGAGATATGATTGCAGGTAGGGCGCATATTACTACTCCTAGAGATCTATTAAATTGGTCTACTGGATTAGGTGCAACAGGTTCATTATTAGCTGCAAGTTCTTTATTGAAATTACCGGGGCTAGCATCTGCTAAACCATGGGCAATGAAAGGACCTCTGGCATTTAATCTTATCGCAGCAGGAGCCTTCTTAACGGCTGCCACAGCTGTTAAGTATCGGATTAACTCTATGAGTAATCCATCAGCTGGCATGCTGGATGCTAATGGTCCATTATTTATGAATACTGATCCTAATTCTTCCTATGCCTATATGTCTTCATTTTTAGAAACTGGAGCTGCGAAACGTGCTTGGCAAGACAAGATGTATGGTAAGCCAGGAGAGGATGTCAGAGGGTTCTTAGAGAAAGCAACTCATGGAATCGGCAACGCTATTTTTGGTAAACAGGACAGTTACCTTGGAGTTAATCAGTTAGCTTAGAAGCATGGCAAGAGAAAACATAGTTAACTATAGAGACGTTGGTCAACAAAGAGCTGATCCTATAATTTCTCGTGGCGTTACTACCATAATCCCTAGTTCACAGGAACCTTATGGAGACAGGAGTGTAAAGCTTCGTGATAGAACTGTAGACTTACATAGACCTGAATACGCACAGAATGCAGTGGGCAAGCTGATCCATCACACTAAGGATGTTGGTGATCAAGCCATAACAGCGGGTTCCTTATCGTTGGGAGCTGCATTCCAAAAAACCAAAGATATACTCACTAGCGGCATCATGGGTGGTAATGTTGGTGATATTCTCAAGGCTCTTTTAGGTGGTACTCTTGGTCTGCAAACTATTCGCTCCCTACTTAGTGCCCCCAAATTTATCTCAGATCCAGCTTCTAGAAAGGATAATGCTCCTTTAATAGTGAATACAGTGAAATTGGTTGCTGGAGCATCTATCGCTTATGGTTTATTTGGTGGTCTCATTGGTAAGGTGGGATTCTCTCCTTTAGGTCTAGGGATTGGATTAGCAATGTATGCAGTTGCATCACTGTTCTCTGGTTTATATGATAAGAACAGTATAGCTAGTAAATTATTAGGTGTATTTGGTTTAAGAGATAGCTTTGTTGGACTAATGGATTCGTTTAAGATCGAAGAGAATTTCTATAAGTAATCTATCAAAACGAATTCTGTTAATACGTTATATTAAGGAATGGTTAAGAACTTAGTTTATAAGGAAGTATATTTTGGTTAACGTTCTCAATTTTTTATCAATGGCTAAGTCAGCTAAAACAGTGTTACCAGGACTCAAGAGTTTAGATCGTCCTTTATTAGCTTTAGCTGGATTTGCAGAGAAACATATCCCATCTAAAGCATTAGCTTCTGCGAGTGCTTTAGTTACCGTTGTGACTGGAGGCTGTATGCTTTCCAGCGCTGCTCAACATCAAGAAGAGGGTGGCATTTTGAATGTATTAGAAGGAATCGCAGACTGCAGTTCAGAAGGATACTATAAGGATGGAGCAGATCAATCTGGGACTATGTGCACCAGTATAGGTCAAATACTAAGATCAGTAGCTATTAATGGTTTTAACTTAGCTATGTGTAATAGTAATTTATTAGCGAAACTAGCTCCAAAGCATATCAAAGTACTTGGCTATGTTTCTAATGCATTGTTTGCAGCAGAAGTTGCATCAATGGCTGATGAAGCTTTCAGAGGTGATGGTGATAGAGTAAAAGATAAAGCAGATCTCTTAGATAATGGTCTAAATATGATTGGGTTAGCTATGTCGAGGAAGAACCTTTTAGGAGCTCGTGGATTTAGGTTTGCTTAAGGATAAAGAATTAAACAATGTCAATGTTACCAATTAATTGTACAATCCCCACTCCAAGCCCAAAGGCTAATGGAACTGACTCTGTTACTGAGCATGACGCTACTATTGAAAAAGAATCTTCATTATCAACTACTCGTTCTCGCTTACAAACCGTTGGCACTGTGGCTTCTGTAGCCTATTCAGCGAGATCTGTGGTTTCTACGCTACGTTGGGCTAAGCGCCTGGTGTTTGCTGGGTCTACAGCGCTTAAGATTGGTGGTGCCGCTGCGACACCTGCGACTTTTGGAACTAGTGCCCTGGCTATTGGTATAGGTTTTGGCATAGATTTAGTAATAGGTGAGGCTATTGATGCAGGTATCACTATGTGTAATGGTGGAAAACAGCTAGAAGAAGCTAAGGATGATTGGATTCAGGGTGGTGACTGGCTAGGATCTAAGTTATATCAAGTCTTTGCATAACTTAGTTATCTTGTATATCAAAATTACCTAGCCCTCTGCTTTATATAAACAGACACGTTTAGATTAAAGGAGAAACACTATGAGCGTAACTAGCATAAGTTTTACAGTAGAAAAAAAAGATGATGGTTATACTCACATTACTCCTGATATCAAGGTGGGAGAGACAACTTACGCTAGCCCTTTTGTGAGAAGAGCGGCTAAAGGCGACGGTTTTGAAGTGGGTTTTGTGGTTAAACATCCTGGAGAGATAGGAAAGCCCAAAGAAACAATTTTACAAAAAATTCCAGCGGCGGAAATTGGAGCCAACGGAATTCAGATTAATGGCAATGTAACTTTAGGTGATATTAGTTTTCTTAAACCAGATACTTCTGACAAGACTGGTAGGAAGACTGTTGCTGATGAAAGCAAGTCTGTGAAGATTGTTGGAACAGATGGAGCTGATCAAGTTGTTATTAATGGTAATTTAGGTAAGACTAAAATTGAAATAGATTTAGGTAAGGGTGATGATAAGGTCATCATTGAGAGTAAATCTAAAGGTACTGGAGTGAATGCTAATTTTGGTGAAGGTAATGATGAATTGATATTCGTAGGTGCTTCTGATCTTAAAATTAACAGTCCAGCTGATGGACATCCTGAAACAAATACTACAGTAACTGCATATCCTTACGTTGAAGCTACTAAGGCTGCAGGATACACGAAACCTAGTACAAAGTAATTTTTCAAGTCTTATAGATCACCCTATCAAACTATAATCTAACAATGCTTTGTATGTAAAATACAAAGCAAATAGCTTTGAGAAAAAACAAGGGAGATAAAAATGGCAAGTGGAATAGGTGCAATATCAGAAAGTGCTAGTCGTTTAGCAGATACAGCAGGCGTCATCGGTAGCAAAACTGTAGAGAAAATAGATGAACTAGATAGTTCAGAAAAAGCTATGTTTGATTTTGCTATGAAAATCAGAGAAGCAAATCTAAAAGTAGACAGGCAAGTAAAGAGGTCAGAAGCTTTAATCGATGCTTATAGCGTCGCTGCAGCTGATGGTAATATTGGTCCTAAAGAGTTAGGTCAATTAAATAAGTTAGCTAAAGGTACTGTTGGTAGATTTTCATCTGCTTTTAAGGTTGCAGCAGCAGAGGATGGTATTAGCTCTGCTGAAATAATTGCTTTAAACAAGCTCCTTGGCATAGAAGATAGCTTCACGGCTACGAAGAAGTAATTGTTGCAACTAAAGCTGCAACTCTTCAAAAACCTCTTGCCATGGGCAGACTAGAATATCTTTCATGACAGTTCTCTTTTCCACAAGCGATGCGCAGATTAGTTTAGTTTGTGGATAGAGTTCTGAGAATGATATTAATCCATGTAAATGTTTAGGTTTAATTTGATTAGTTCCTTTGATCTCTATCGCTATGATTTCTTTATTTGGACACTTGATTATTAAATCTACTTCAACACCATCTCTGGTTCTATAGAAGAAGAACTCATAGTCTTTTTCTAGATATGTTGATAGATTGATGATCTCTTTCAGCAAGAAATGTTCAAACACTCTCCCAAACTCAGCTGTGCCGTATTCTAAATTCTGGTCTAATTCTCTAGTTAAGGCTCTTTGTATCCCTGTGTCAAAAAAATAAAACTTAGGGCTTTTGACTAAGGTCTTTCTTTTGGAGCTAGTGAATGGTCTTAAATAGAACCCGATTAAAGTGTCAACTAGAATTTGGTAATAATCTTTTACGGTACTGCTGCTGACTCCGATGTCTCCTGCGATATTCGAATGATTCACCAGCTCTCCATTAGCTGTGGCAGCGAGTTTCAAGAAATCTATAAACGCTGGTAAGTTACGAACTAGAGCCTCTGATTTAATTTCTTGTTCTAAATAGATCTGAGTATAAGATCTTAATGTTCGTTTTGCGCTTTCCTTCTCTTCGCTTAAGTAAACCGGTGGGAGAGTGCCTAGCTCACAGGCTTTGAGTAGAGAGAATTTTGCATTGGGTATCTTTGATGTCGCAAGTTCTCGATATGTTAATGGGTAGAGAGAAAAATTCCATGCTCTTCCTCCTAGCATATTAGCGTTGCTTCTTTTTAGTTTTCTGGCGCTAGATCCAGTCAGAATGAAATATGGTGGATTCTCTACTTTCTCTAAGATGTAGTGAATTTCATCAAGTAAGTCTGGTAGCTTTTGTACTTCATCAATAATAATATGAGTTACTTTTTGATTTCGATTTCTAACTTCTTCTCTAAGTTGCCGATTGTTTCTTGCTAATCTCAAGAAATCTTCTTGATCGAGGAGGTCATAAATTAAAGTAGTATTCGTATCGAAGCTTTGATTTAATAGAGTGGTCTTTCCTACCTGCCTAGGTCCAAACAGGAAAAAATTATGCTTTAGAGGAAGTTTGACGACTCGCGTAATTTTTAGCATGCTATACTATATTATACCGTAAAATTTAGTATGCTATCCTGAAAATTACGGTATTTTGCTTATTTTTTTGAAAAATGGCTCTCGAAAATTACAAAAACCTTATGTTCTTACACAATGAGGGCTAAGTAATTAATTCTGGCAAGTTAAAATGCTAGAATTACCAGCACTATGTACGCAATTGTAGATATTAACGGTAAGCAATTTAAGGTAGAAGAAGGCAAGTTCATCGACGTCGATCTTATGGATCAAGAAGATGGCGCTACTATCACTTTAGACAAGGTGCTAATGGTTTCTGATTGTGCTAAAGCTAATATTGGTAAGCCAGTTGTGGCGGGTGCAAGCGTTACTGCTAAAGTAATGAAGAACTACCAAGACAAGAAAGTTATCGTTTATAAAATGAGACCTAAGAAAGGTTACAGACGTAAGTACGGTCACCGTCAGCAGTACACTAGAATTATGGTTGAGAAGATCAACGCAGCAGTAGCAGTTTAGTTATAAGGAAGTTAGAGGTAAAATAAATGGCATCAAAGAAGGGTGTAGGTAGTACAAGAAACGGAAGAGATTCAGACTCTAAAAGACTTGGCGTGAAAAGATACGCTGGTCAAAAAGTTATTTCAGGAAATATATTAGTGCGTCAACGTGGTACTAAGTTCCATCCTGGTGTAAATGTACGTCGTGGCAGCGATGATACTTTATATGCTGTTGTTGATGGTTCAGTTAAATTTGTTACTAAGCAAGGTAGACAGTTAGTTGCTGTTGTTGCAGCGTAGTAGAATCCTATCCTAAAAGCCCCATCTGCGTTGTTATGCTCGTTACTCGGACTGCTCATCAGCTCTGTCAAGTGGTAATTAAAAAGCCCAAGGAGTTTGAGTTTCTAGCATGGCGTTCATGTAGATGATAAATTTCCTCATACAAGCCACCATGGCAACTTTTCCTGGTTTCCCATTAGCTTTCAACCTGTTAAATATCTTCTTAATTTGAGGATTACACCTTATCCCCGTTAGGGTACACATAAAAAGGACACGTTTAACCATAGACCTTGAATGATTAATTTTTCGATAACCTTGAAAAGTGCCACTATCTTTGTTCATAGGAGCAAGTCCTGCTAAAGAAGAGATTTTTGATTTACTTAATGATCCTAGTTCTGGTAATTCAGCAAGAAGTATTGTTGCAGCAGTGGTACTAATTCCAGGAACAGTTACAAGAAGATCATGCTTGTATTTTAATTCTTTGGATTTTTGTAACAAAGATAGTATTTCAGATTCGATTTTAATAATCTGATTCTGTAAGTTTTTAATGACGATTCGGATAGTTTGCAGAATAAATTTTTCTTCTTGATTCTCAAGCCTATTCTCTTCTTGATTAACCAAGTTTTGTAGTTGTTTTCTTCTCATTACAAGTTTTTTTAGATATTCATGATCTTCTGAATATGGCTTAAAAGGCTTTAGATTAGAGGCTTCTGCATATTTACTGATAATGAAAGCGTCTAATTTATCAGTTTTAGCCAACAGTCCTTGAGACTTTGCAAAATCTCTAACTTTTTTACCAGAACAAAGAGAAAAAGTCAGATCATTCAGAAGCAAGTTTTTCTTGAGTAAATTTTCGTATCCACCAGTATATTCAAAAACAATATATGGCTCATCAATAGTGTTGATTAATGAAATTAGTTTCTTAATTCCAGTGGTATTATTTTCGAACCGAAAGTATTTACTTGTTGATGAAATAAATCCATCAAGTATTTTTTTACTAACATCAATAGCAATAGTATTCATCTATACACCTCCTAAGTGTTAAGCTTAGAGAAATCTATGATTCGTAATCAATCACGAACTCGGAGTTCCAACAGCTCTACGAATTAATAGAAAAAAGGCTAGTGGGGCTGTGATGAGCAGCATCCTCGCAGGATTGTTTACGTCGCAGTCTACACCAGCCTGGCAAAAGGAAATGTTGAAAACAAAACCCTTTTACAAGAAACCTAAGCTTTTATGTCTCTTGTTTAACCAATATCCATTATCCAACGATTGATTTATGTATAATAAACTCCGCGTCCTCGTAACTCGCATGCCTAGCATCTGGGGCTTTTTGAATAGGATTCGGAATTAGTAGTTAATGTACCATTTCATCGTGATCATGTTTCTTATGCTCTTCTATAATTGCACTTAACTCTTCTTCTTCGTGTTGATGTTCTTCAGTGATAACTTTATTGAATTTGATCTTACGGAAGGCGATGCTCAAGCCTGGTAGGGTTGATAGCGTAGTGGCAATAAAAGCGATGAAGCCTATGGCTAGGCTGGTGTCGCTGCTTATGCCAAGTAAACCCAAGAAATAAATATAGCTGGCTTCTTTGGCACCGACTCCCTTCACTGCAGGAATAATGAACCCTGCTAAAGTCGCTGCTGGAGTGATTATGAGCCAATACCAAACGGGAATTTGATTGATATTAATGCCTAGTGCGTAAGCAGAACATACATTGCCGGCTAATAAAAGTAAGTGTGTGATTAAGGTCCAAAGCACAACTTTCACCAAGCTCTTCTTACACTTAGTATATTCTTCTACAGCGTAGTTCATTTTTTGTACTATGCTTAAGGGAATTCTAGACCATAATTTATAAGTCCCAAAGAATAATACAGTGCCGACGAAGGTTAGCCAGAGCATGAGGGAGATTTGTGCGGGGATGGCATTGGCGAAGCGAGTGTATTTCATAATGAATAAACCAACGGGTATCATTAGAAACATCATTGCAAATCCATAGAATCTTTCTGTAAGTACTGTACTTGCCGCTCTGAGCCAGCTCTTGTCCTTCTTACCTAAGTCGTAAGCACGGATGGCATCACCACCAAAATTAGTTGGTAAAAAATTATTACTGAAAGCTGATTCAAAATACATTCGCACAGCCTTACCAAAGCTAAGTTTGTAATTCAGCAGCCTAACTAATATCATCCAGCGATAAGCGTTAGTGAAAGTAGTTGCTGTAAATAAAATCGTACAAGCTATAAACCAAAGTATATGAGTGGATTTGATCGCGGTAAAAGTTTTGCGAATATCTAGATCACAGAACTTGATCATTAAAAACGCTAATAGAACAGAGATGCCAAGTTTCGAGATTAAAATTAATTGTTTTTTCATT
>CAYPGT010000007.1:0-32851 GCA_964410425.1 uncultured Gammaproteobacteria bacterium | reverse complement strand
CGCTAATAGAACAGAGATGCCAAGTTTCGAGATTAAAATTAATTGTTTTTTCATTAAATTGTACCTTTATCTCGCCTCTATCATGCCCCTATCTTGCTGATCAGACTTATGCATCCTGCAAGTAGAGTATTGGATTTTGAGGTTTACCTCCAGATCTCACTTCGAAGTGCAAGTGCGGACCTGTTGAGTAGCCAGTGCAGCCTTCGTGACCAACTACCTTACCCTGATTAACGCGTTCACCAACTCTAACTTCAATGCTGTCCAAGTGAGCATAGAGTGTAGAGAAGCCTTTAGAGTGATCGATAATTACTACCTTACCATAGCCACCATACCAGCCTGCATAAATAACTAATCCACCTTCAGAAGCTTTGATTGGAGTGCCTCTTGGTGCTGCTAGGTCAATGCCACTATGCATACTTCTGACTCCAAATATCGGATGGCGTCTTGGACCAAAAGGAGAAGTGATGCGTGCTTTAACGGGATATTGAAAATTACCAGTAGCATCTGGGTTGTTAAGCTTGGTCTCACCTGAAGCACCAGCGAGTTCAGTAATTTTATAAATCAGTTTAATAGACTCTCTTTCTAATTGTCTCTCTGACTCTTCGTAAATTCTGCGTTCACCTTGTAACTTAGTCAGTATTTGCTTTTGCGCGATCCTTTGCTTGCCTATTTCACTTTCTATACCTTGAAGTCGAGTCGTTATAGTTTGAATCTTCGCTGCTTCATCGGCAAGCATCGATTTATACTTTCTTATATTTTCTGATTGGTCTACTAGAGCATCTATCACCTGCTTGTCATATTCCATTAAGCGTTTTTGGTAATAAATGTGATCCAAGTAATCTGTGGCACTAGGTGAATTGACTATGCCATCAATAAGTTTGAGGCGATTCTGCTTGTATATAGAAAGAATACGTTGCTTCGCTTCGCCTTCGAGTTCTACTTGCTGAGCCTCGATTTCGGCTAACCTTGCTTTGGTTTTTTCCCAGGAAGATTTGTTGTTTTCTAGATATTTACGATTGAGTTGTAATTCACTTTGAGCTTGCTGTAATTTATGGTTGATACTGCTCAGTTTGTCTGAAGCATAGGCTTCTTTTAGTCTGGCTTCTTTCAGCTTGGCTGCCAGGTCACTTTTCTGCTGGTTTATACCCTGAAGTATTTCTTGTTTTTCATGGAGGCTTACGGGTACTTTTTCTTTGGCATGAGCAAATAACGGCAGAATCAAAGTTAGTATAAAACTAAACAACATCAGCCAGATAATCAGCTTACCAAAGGGTATTTTTCTCTTCTTGCTCATTGATTCTAAAAGAGTCCTTAAAAATTCTACTACAGCTTAGCTATATGACCTAATCTTGCTGGATTTCTTTTGAATCCATTAAACTTTGCAAAGTACTCTTTTTTTGATTTCTCTGTCGATTTCAAGAATATTATCTAGCGATGGGTTTTTTATGATCGCGTGGTAACTGATTTCCCGTTCTATTATTTTAATAATATCCAGGTAATGAATCTTATTTTGAAGAAAAAGCTCTACGGCAGCTTCGTTACTAGAATTCAATACTGTTGGGAAGCTATGACCTTGCCTGCCGGCTGCATAAGCCAAAGTCAGAGCTGGAAATTTATCGTGATCAGGCGCTTCAAAATCTAAGCTTCCCATGGTGAAGATATTGAATTCATCTTTAAGTGTGATGGGGTTTCTCTCGGGATAATCTAGAGCGTATTGTATGGGTACTTTCATATCAGGCAGACTCAGCTGAGCAATAGTATTACCATCTCTAAAAGTCACAGCACTATGAACTATAGATTGAGGATGAATTACTACTTGGATATCGTCGTAGCTTATATCAAACAAGGAGTTAACTTCTATCAGCTCTAAGCCTTTATTCATGAGGGTACTAGAGTCGACGGTAATCTTAGGTCCCATCTTCCATTTTGGGTGTTTTAGGGCTTGTTCAAGACTAATGTTCTTAAACTCCTCTGCTGGCAAGGTGCGGAAAGGACCACCAGATGAGGTAAGTAAGATTTGTTTGACTGCAGAGTTAGAAGCATTGAAGGTGCCAAGGCATTGATGAATTGCTACATGTTCACTATCTACCGGAATCAATTCTGAACTGTATTTTAGCGAGTACTCTCGCACTAAATGTTTCGCAGAGACTAAAGTTTCTTTATTAGCTACAGCAACTCTCTTAGCGTGTTTGAGAGCAGTAAGATTAGCTTGGAGCCCAGCTATACCAACAATGGCACTGAGAAATATATCTACACCGTCAAGCTCAGCGATCTCTTCAATTCCTTTTAGTATTTGAATCTCAGGGAAGAGAGATTGGATTTCCCGCTTAGCTGTATCGTCAATAATACTTACATACTGTGGCTTGAACTCTTTAATCTGATCAATAAATAATTCAAGATTCTTACCAGCACTGAGGGCAATAATCTGGAAGCAGTTCTCTGGGCTCTCTTGTTTGCGTTGCCTGACTATATCTAAGGCTTGAGTGCCAATAGAGCCTGTAGAGCCAATTATAGTAAGAGTTTTCATCTCTACTATATTTTAGCATTTCTAGTTGACTACGTAATCTATATCTATAGCGTGAATCTGCTAAATAAGTACCAAGCAGTACCGTTATAAACAAATTCATATTGCTCACCGGCAAAGCCATGTAAGATTTGTCCTGCAGCTGTACCTCGTCCCCACTGTATAGTATCAGCAGTGTTAAGGTTATCAGCTTCAAAGTCTAGATTCTTGTCAAGCTCTAACACCAATCTCTGACCACGTTTGCCGCCAGTCATAACTGTTAATAGGTCTGTTGTTCCTGAATTAGAATCTGTGATTCTAACAAAGTTAGTGTTATGCACATTGATAGTGCTAATTCCTTGTATGTCTATATCAGCACTTGTTGCTACTGGAGTTAAGTCATCCAGAGTCGCAAGAGTACCGTCATGATTTGGGAAGTTTAGATTAACAGTACTTGCTACTTGAGTACTAAGTATTACATGAGAACCACTTAAGCCACTCAGACTAAGAGTTTGATGAGTGTTGTCCAATTTCTCAGCTTGTATTGAATTATCTACTGGTCCTACTACTCCAGATCCTGGCATGGTAGTAGCTGGAGGTCCCTGAATACCTTGTGGTCCTTGTGCACCTTGTGGTCCTTGCAGACCTTGAGGTCCTTGTGCTCCCGTCGCTCCTGCAGCACCAGTTGCTCCTGTAGCTCCAGTTGGACCTGCTGGACCTTCCGGACCTGCTGGACCTACTGTGCCAGCTGTACCAAAACTTGATCCTGCTGGAACAGTTGGGAAAGTGACACTACCGTTATCACCATTATCCAAGACACCAGTAGCCTTAAAATTAGGATCATCAATGATTAACATCGTATATTTGAAACGTTGATCTTTAGGGAAAATACCGCCATAAACTTCAAATGAAACTTTGGTGTCACCTGTGATTGAAGGGATTTTTAATGTAGCTTTTTTACCGCCAGTCGCGATTTTTACAGGTAGGTTAATTGTTAGGTCATTGCCGTTAGCGTCCTTAACTACTACGTTGGTTGTTATTGGATTATCCTTAGAGTGTAAGTTCTTGAATCTAAAGCTTAGTTCACGTCCCTCTATATAGGTTGCAGGTATATTACCGCGAATCTTTGCTGATACAGTCCCCATGTTAGACAGTACAATTGCTACTAAAACTAATATAATTTTTTTTGCCATAATGATAGCCTTGCTTGTATTGTGCCTATTAAGTTCTAGAGCACGATCGGCTTGTTGTAGGATTGTTTACCTAGGTCTCAGCACCATAGATTAGGTAATACTATTGAGGATTAAGCTATTTTAAGCTTGCAATTCGTCTATCCAATATAATATTTTTATTGAAAATCCCAATAATTCAGCTAATCAAGCAACTATCTGTCTAAATCTCATTTTATGTTGTGGCTACGTGCTTTCGGCGCGTTTCGTCCCTTTGCCAATTTGCGACTGTCTTTTCTCCGTTCAGGTCAAAAGATCGGGTATTCGTGTGATTGAAGATTCCCTCCCTTGAAGATCTGGTTGACCTGAAACTTCGAAAATCCGTCGCAAATTGACAAAACTTTATTAGACTACTATATATTAAGCCGCGCGCAACGCAAATGCCGCGAAGCGGCGGAACCCAAAACCATCTTAGTTTAAGGGATTTGAAACGAGAATGTTATGTGAATAATCGAGCAGCTATGTTAATTAGCTTATTGGCTATATAATATGGACATGGGTGACAGTGATTATTTAATATACGGTTTTTCAATAACAATCCTTATTATTATTCTAAATCTGGCTGCTTTTATTTCTATTCCGCTGATTATAAGCAAATTTAGGGCTAAAGAGCTAAATAAAAGTAAATGAGAGTAAGGAGTAATTTGCGGGTAAATAATCCTTATGAAGATTGCAGTAATTGTTTCGCAGACTCCAGATACCACTACTAAGATAGTAATAGCGGGTGACGGTAAGACCATAGATGAGACAGGTATCACTTGGATACTTAATCCCTACGCAGAGTTTGCAATTGAGAAAGCGTTAAAGCTTAAAGAAGCTAATAGTAAGATCGAAGAAGTAATTTTAGTAGCGATGGGACCTGAGCGTACAGTAGAAGCTCTAAGACAAGGATTGGCGATGGGAGCTGATAGAGCAGTTCTTATTAAGTCTGCTGTCATGAATACAGAAGAGTTAGCTAACAAGGTTAAAGAGCTTGGTGTTGATTTAATACTTGGTGGTAAGAAAACTATTGACTCAGAGTCTAGTTGGACTGAAGCTGCTGTGGCAGCATGCCTAGATCTACCTTATATTCATACAGCTAACAAGCTTGAATGGGATGGAGAACAAATCCTTGCATCGAGAGAAGTAGCGGGTGAGAGACAAACTTTTAAGGTTTCATTACCAGCCTTAATCACTTGTGATAAAGGTAATGATGAGCCGAGATATGCTTCGATCATGGGCATCATGAAAGCTAAGAAGAAGGCTTTAGATGAAACAGTGTCAAGTGCGGCTGATAATGTAGGTATCGAAATAGTTAGCTCTCAATTACCACCAGCACGTCAAGCTGTGAAGATTTTTGATGGTACGCCTGCTGAGGCTGCTGAAAAACTTATTAAAGCTTTGCGTGAAGAAGCTAAGGTGTTTTAGAGCCCTAATTTCGTCATCCCGAGGAGTCCACGAAGTGGACGACGTCGGGATCCAGTCATAAATTTTTAACTAAGTACTGGATCGCGACGTCGCGCCTTTGGCGCTCCTCGCGATGACGACAATATTGTTCTTTGATTATTACAAACCCCTTAATATCTTTATGGTGTTAAAATATTGGTATGAGGCTTAGCCCCTATCCTAAATTTATTGACCCCGAAGTGCTTTCTGGAGAATTTGATGAGCAGCAAGTTCCTCAGAAGAGTTCTAACAAGCAATTTTTTTACTTTATCTCTTTTGTTTTGACTGTTGTTACAGTCTTGTTTATTTTTATTGTTGGTAATCTTAACGATACTTTTGTTGATACCGTATCAAAATTTCTTGAAACTATACCTTTTGTTGATCTTAAATTATCTAAAGAACTAATTAAGGAATTAAAATTCCCGAGTCCGGTCACCAATACTATTTTTGCTGGTAATTTTTGTTTTCTTAGTTTTGCAGCATTTGATCTATTTCGTAAACAAGAGACTAAATCACAGTCTAATTTATTTAGAGAATCTAGCTCGGTTTCTTATTCAATACACTTACTAATATTGTTGATGATTTTAGTAGTCTTGTTTGTCAGTTATAGATCTAAGCCTAAGATTCAAGTAACTAAGATAGAGTTTATTCAAACGCAAGCTCCATCTAAGATTCCGCCTAAGAACACTACTCGTAAATCAACGCAACAGTCCATTGATGCTGGGAAACATGATCCTAAGAAAAAGATCACCCCCGCTACTAAGCCACCAGGTGAGCCCGGTGCACCAGCTAAGCCAACTCCACCGGCTAAACCCAAGCCTACACCAAAGCAAGTGACTCCACCTGTTAAGGAAGTCCCACCAACTCCGCCTGCGGCGCAAGTACCGACTCCTAAACCGATGCTGCCTAAGCCTAAGGCTCTGCGTGATGCCATAGAACCCTTACCAAATGTGGACCCTAATGCTAAGACCTTACCTAAGCTTTTAAATTACACACCTAATAGTAATAATGCTTCTTCTGATGCTAATGCTGTACCTGCTCCTAAGTCTAGTGATCAATCTGATGGTAGTTCAGGTAGAAGTTCTAATATCGTTTCTCGTTTAAGTAATATACCAAGAGCACCTGATTCTATGGGCGGTAGTGGTAGTGGTGGAGCTTACGGGACTCCTGGTAATCCGCCACCTAATGCTTATCCAGATAGAGCTCCAAGTCTTGCTGCTAATGTTTCAGTGAATTTTGGTCCTTATATGTCTGCGCTACAGCGTAAGATTAAGATGGCATGGAAGCCCCCAAGAGGAACTGAATCTAACCGTATAGTAGTAACTTTCTCTGTCCTGCAGAGTGGTAGATTGGAGAACCTGCAAATGACTGTCGCTAGTCAAGATGCCAGTGCCAACCAAGCTGCATTAGAGGCTGTGACTAGGGCTTCGCCTTTTGAACCTTTGCCGAGCGGAGCTGGTCCTAAAGTGGATGTAGAGTTTACGTTTGATTATAATGTATTCCAAAAAACTCGCTTTTAGAAACTGTCCTAAAATCCCCATCTACTGTGTTATGCTTCGCGCCTCGCAGTCCTCATTTACTACCAGTAAACTCCGGCTGCTCGGCGCTCGCATGCCTTGTATCTGGGGCTTTTTGAACAGTTTCTATTTTCATTTTTAGTGATAGAATATTAGAGTATGGCAATTGAAGATAAAGTAGTAGAAGAGGGATTGGGTTTGGCGGATGCAGCAGGTTTATCGCCTGACGCAGCAGTGGATGGTGCGCAAGCTTCGTTTAACTTCTTCCAGTCGTTCTGGGAATATTTCAGAAGCGATTTAATATCATCTATTCCTATTACGATTTGTTCTTTTCTTCTGATAGCGGTAATTATTGAAAGATTGGTTTTTTATAATAAGAATAATAGAGATATTTCTCGTTTCATTCATAACTTACAAATGCAACTCGAGAAAGGTAATCTAGAAGCAGCACAGATGCTAGCTTCACAAATGGGTAGTGTTATCGGTGAAGTAGCTGAAGAAGGTGTTAGGTTACTTGCAGTGCAGAAGGAAGACTTCTCTAGTGCTTATGACATCACTGTTAACTTGGTTACTCGTAAA
This sequence comes from uncultured Gammaproteobacteria bacterium, assembly GCA_964410425.1. Lineage (GTDB taxonomy): Bacteria > Cyanobacteriota > Vampirovibrionia > LMEP-6097 > LMEP-6097 > CAYPGT01. The sequence continues at coordinate 25,598 of CAYPGT010000007.1, read as the reverse complement.
CTACAGAAGTACCTACCTATATTAGCGACCATTGGTGCTGTAGCTCCTTTCTTGGGATTGTTCGGTACTGTATCTGGTGTAATTAAAGCCCTGTTTAGAATGAGTCTTGGTGCTGAAGGTGCTTCACTGTCAATGATTGGTGAGATCTCTGACGCCCTGATTGCTACTGGTTATGGTCTGGCTATCGCTATTATGGCGGTTGTTTCTTATAACTTGTTTTCTAATATAGTTAAAAGATATGGAGATGATTTCCTTTTACTTAAGTTACTCTTTTTGAGCTTCTCTAATGTTGATTTTGCTCGCTTGCATAGTATGAATAATCATGAGGCGCACAATCCAAGAGCTCAAGCTAAGAGTGTGGAGCCGGATGTTGATGAATACCAGGAACCTCAAGCTTCTAAGACAGCTAATGCGACTCAGGAGAAGCCGCCGTATCCGGACTTTTTAAGGTAAAAATTTATGGCATTTAACACATTAAGTAGTGATGATGGTTTCTCGGATATTAATATTACGCCGTTAACGGACGTATTTTTAATTCTGTTCTTGATCATGATAGTGATTGCTCCTCTGATTAATCAGACGGCGCTCAAGATAGAGCCGCCTAAAGCGCAGCATGGGCAAGCACTACCACAGAAAGTTAAGGCGATTAATTTAGAGATATCAGCAGATGGGGTTATTGCTATCAATGCTAAGAAGCTTTCAGAGACTCCGATTGAGCCAGAGCAAGTAGCAGCGAAGGTAACAGAAAGGCTTAAGGAGATCATGGCAGATCCAGCTTATGCTGAGTCTCCGCTTAATATAGTCACTGATTCTGAAACCAAGCAGAAGTATGTAGTGGGTGCTATGGATGCAGCTGCTGGACTGGGTTTGAGTAAGATGAACATTGTTACTGTCAGTGGAATGTAAAAACTGTTAAAGCAGGAAAATTCAATCTCGTCATCCCGAGGAGTCCACGAAGTGGACGACGTCGGGATCCAGTCGGAAATATAAATACTTGACTGGATTGCTACGCCGCTTCGCGGCTCGCAATGACGATAACCTATAAACTCTTAGCTACAAATTTATCTATATCAAACTCTTCTATATCTTCTATGCCTTCGCCTGTACCAGTGAATTTCACTGGTAGTTTAAGATTGTAAGCGATGGAGAATACCATGCCAGCTCTGGCGGTACCATCAAACTTGGTAAGAATGATTGAGTCTAAGTGAGCAGCTTCCATAAACTTCTCTGCTTGTGAGAGTGCATTAGATCCAGTGCTAGAATCTAGTACCAGCATGGTTTCTACTAAGCTAGCTTCTGGCTTGTTTTTTTCTATCACTTGTTTGATCTTACTCAATTCATCCATAAGGTTAACTTTATTTTGTAATCTACCAGCAGTGTCGATGATGAGCATATTGTAGTTTTCTGCTTTAGCCTTCTCTATGGCTTTGTAGACTACTGCTGAGGACTTAGCTCCTGCTTCTAACTGTATGATATCGACACCGGCTCTTTCTGCCCAGATATTGAGCTGCTCTTCGGCTGCAGCACGGAAGGTATCTCCTGCGGCGATAAGAGTTTTATAGCCTTGGGATTTGAATCTGTGAGCAAGTTTACCGATGCTAGTAGTTTTACCGACACCATTAACCCCTACTATTAATAGAATATTGAGTTTACGCTTGTCTGTATTTAGTTTAAATATATCTTTATTACTAGAAACTTTGTCAAATGCCTTTATTAGAAAATGTTTCAAGTGATTTTTAATCTCTGCTTCTGTGATTTTTTGATCTCTGATTGATTCTATAAAATTCAATACTAATTCAATACTTAGGTCAGAGCGGATTAGTTCTTCTTCAAGATTATCTAAGTAAGCTTGATCTATATCAGTAGCGCTAGTCCCCAAGCCAGTTTTAATCTTATTGATTATATTAGTGAAGAAACTCATGTCCAGTAATTCTAGCGTATATGTTAAAATTTTCATTATGTCCACTAAAACACAAACTAAAGAAATTGTAATTTATACTTGGGATCATTGCCCGTATTGCCAGAAGGCTCTGGGGCTGCTTAATAGCAAAGGACTGAAATATCAGCAGATTAAACTTGATGGTGATGAGGCTGCAAGAGAAGAGATGTCTAAGAAGACGAAGGGTAATCGTAAGTCAGTGCCACAAGTGTTTATAGCTAGTGAGTCTATCGGTGGTTGTGATGACTTGCATGCACTTGAAGCTTCAGGTGATCTTGATAGAATGGTGTACGCTAGTTAATGTCTAAACATAGCTCCACTAATGAACTGGTCTTCAGAGCCAAAAACTATCCTAAGCAGAGATCATTAGGACAGAATTTTTTAGTTAACGCTGAGATCCTAGATCGTATCGTTGAAGTATCTAACATCGATAGTACTAAGGACATAGTCATAGAAATAGGTCCAGGAATCGGTTTCTTAACAGAAAGATTGGTTGAACACTGTTATAAACTTTATGCAATTGAGTTAGATGCTGCTACTGAGACTAGCTTGCAGATTCTTAAAGCCAATCATGATAATTTTGATTTCTTGCGTAAGGATTTTCTTTCGTTGAATATTACGGACATAGTCCCAGAGGAAGTTCTGAAGAATAACAAGGTAAAGATTGTGGCTAATATTCCTTATCAAATTTCCACTAGAATACTTTTGCATTTACTTGGTGAGATGGGCGAAGAGAATCCTAATCGCCAATATGTTTCAGAGATCAATATCTTGGTGCAGAAAGAATTTGCAGAGAGATTAACGGCGAAGCCGGGCACTAAAGCTTATGGTGCTATAACTTTACTGATAAATTATTGGGCAACTACTGAAATATGTTTAAGTGTGAAGAAGGAGAACTTTATGCCTAGCCCTAAAGTAGATTCGGCTTTTATTAAAATTAAACTCAGAGATAAGCCTGCTGTAAACTTAACGAACCCTAAGGAATTTAGAAGGTTTATTAAGGCTATTTTTGCCAATAGACGCAAGCGATTGAGTAACGGGCTGAAAGCCGCAGGCTATACTGATGAGCAGATTAAATCCTTGAAATTATCTGACGACAACCTGAGGGGTGAGACACTCACCATAGAGGAAATTAGTGATTTGGTAGCTAAACTCTAAAGAGGGCATAAGGTAATTATGCAAGATTTACTTGCTAAATTTGATTTGGATGCGGAGAGAAAGTTCTTTCTTATTTTTGACGTAGATGGTACTTTAAGACCGGATGAAGTTACAGCTTTAGATCACAGATATCCTAAAATAGATCCTGATATAGCTAGAAAACTAATGGATCTTAATGCTCATGAGAAAGTTCGGATCATAGTACTAACAGCAAGAAGTTGTGTTGATTTGTTTAGATCTAATTTGCCAAAGAACATCGTGAAGTATTGTGCCTTTGGTAAGCAGGTAGTAGAGAATGAAGCTATTAGATATCCTCGTGATGAATTTACCAAGGCTTACGATGAGACTGTATTTTTTGTTGATATTGTGAAAGATATAATTGGTCCACAACTCTCTAAGGATCTAGATTTTTTGATTACCCCTGGTGACTTTGCAATATATTTTGAAGCTGATAAATACTTAGAACAGAAGAAGCGTATCATGTCTATTTTGCATATAGTTTTTGCTCATTCGAAACGTTGGGATGTTTTGGATTTAGGTAAGGAAGTAATCTTTAAGGATTCTAAGTATGCATACAACAAAGGTAATGCAATTTGGGATATTCTTGACCAAACGAATCTTAATGAATTAACACAAGTGTTTATGTTTGGTGATTCAATGGCAGATTATCAAGCTATGGCAGCTTTACGTGAATATCAGAAGACCCACCCACAAAAACGTCTTAAGGTTACTAATATAAGCGTGGGGCCCGCTCTTGCTAATGAAGAAGCCGTTACTTTGAGATTTGAAACTTATAGAGAAACTCTTAAGTTTGTGGATGCTTTGCATGAGAAGTTCTTTCCGCAGTGATGCTAATTAAATAACTAATCAACGGACTGCTCATAATTTACTCTCAAGCTAGAGGTTGGGCTATATTAAGCCGCGCGCAGCGCAAACGCCGCGCAGCGGCGTAACCACAGATTCACTAATCTACGATAAAATATCAATATGAGTTCCTTAGTACCAGCAAAGTTTTGGTTTAGATTTAGTTCTTTCTTTTTAGACTTATTATTACTTCTGTTGTTTACCGATGGAGTAATGGCTATTATTACGAACTTTGATTTATTAACAGTTGAATTATTCTCTAGTCATTTTTGGATTTTAGCTTCGATAATTTTTTCTTCTTTGATATTACTTAGTTCTATAATTCAAGGTTTAACAGGTTTTGATCTAGCTAAGGCTTTTTTGGGTTTGAAGCTTTTGGACGCCAATGAAGATAGACCTGTGGGGATAATTCGCTCTTTATTCCGTACCATATTATCTATATTATCTATCCTTCTGTTGACTTTAGGATATTTAGCTATAGCTTTTAATATTGAATCTAAAAGCCTTCATGATTTACTCAGTTCATCTAGAGTTGTGAAGCTGCCAGTGAATGGTTTTCGACAGTTCTTGTGTTATGTTTTTTTCTTTATAAGTTTATTGATCGGATTGTTGATAACTATTAGTCTTATTGCCGTAATAACTGTGACGCCTTATGTTATTGGTCGTAGTTTTTATAATATAAACAAGTACTCTAGCCAAGAATCATCGATATTTAGTTCAGACTTAAACTCAAGCATCACTATACCAGTAGCTAATAAGAAAGTTTTTGCTTTAACAGAATTGCACAAGATAGAGTATGTAGAGTTTACATTAAATAAACTTAGTCAATATAGTTATATTAAGGAAGATACGCTTCGTAGACTGGGAGCGAGTTTCATTGATTATGACTTGATCATTAGTCCTGAAAATAAAATCCTGAGAGCTATAATTGTTCCTAATTTAATCTTGAAGGATAATAGTTCTCAAGATTTAACCATTCATAATCAACGCTTTATTATTAATGATGAGTTAAATGAATTTGGTAATGATGTACTTAATCTTTGGAATAATCAATATGAGCAGAGTAATGGTAAATTAATCATTAGCTTATATGATGGCGATAAGAAAATTCTTGAGAATCCTGAATTGAGCCAAGAAGCTAAAAACTATTTACTCTATGTTTTAAGAAGTATTAGAAGTGACTGGGATAAGTATCTGGAGTCCACTCCAGTAGAGGCTTTGAATGAGCTTAGTGGAATGAAAGTATTGCCAGTGAATGATATTTCTTTTGAATTAGATCCATCTACTGGATATATCAAACATTTAATCTTAAATAAGCCAAGTGAGAGTCTAGTGTTTAATAGTCTTTGTGAGGACTTCTTTAATAAGCTAGAGAGATTTAGATTAGTGCCTGATGAATTAATAACACATCCAAATATCATACTTAACTTGAACTTACAGTATCAAGAGAGGATATAATCTTCGTGCTTAATGATATCATTCGTCATTGCGAGCCCTCGTAGAGGGCGTCGCAATCCAGTCGAGTTACAATGTCTCATGACTGGATCCCGACGTCATCTGCCTACGGCAGATTCCTCGGGATGACGATTAAAATCTTACTTCAACAAATCTGCAAACAATGTATTGAAATCTCTGGCTTTTTGGGTTTTAATCTTCTTATAAATAATGGTCTTTGCACTGTCATAAGTTAAGCTCTCGGGGATTTCTATATCTGTGAGCTGAAAGAAATGATAACCATAATCTGTGCTGATAACTGGACTGACAGCATTACTCACCAAGAGCCCATTGTTACCAAGTTTGAGGACGGCTTGTTTTATGGGGGCTAGATAGAGATCGCTACTGATATTCACGGGAGCTTTCATGTCCATTATCAGAATACTGGGATCTGTGTTAGTGCTTAGTTTCTTCTTCTGAATAGATTCTTGTTGCATAGCTTCAATCTTAAGCTTGGCATCTGGAGCTTCTTTTGGTATGAAGATTTGAGTGAAGTAATAATTTGGACTCTGGGTTTCGTTGAAATTATGGAAGTGATTATAGATAGCAGAGTTCATAGAGGAGGCAAACGCTGAGTTCTTCTCAAGGTCGCTAGTAAGGATTTTATTGATAATAGCTTCTTTGGCTAGATCACTTTTAATAAAAAACGCTATCTCGTCGGGACTAAGGTTGTTTAGCTTCATAAAGCTCTCGTATTGTGCTTCTCCACCCCAATTCTCAATCATTTGCATGCGTGCTTCTTCTATTTCAGTAGGAGTGATTTCTATGTTTTGTTTTTTCGCAAGTTCAAGTATCTTATAACGATTATTAACATCATCAGCTATGCGTTTACTGGTGACTGTTTGAAAATAATCATTGAAGTATTGATTTTGGATGAATTTTTGTTTTACAAAATCTTCATTCATGTAAGAGTTTTTAAGCTTAAGCTTGAATTCTTCCTCTGTCTTGAATTCTTTAGCAATATATTCCTTCCAGCTCTTATCGATGAGCTCTTGGCTAAGCTTGGGCTCTTTATTACTACGAGAATCTAAGATTCTCGCTCTTAGTTTTCTTGCTGCTTGATTCTCTGCTGGGCTAGCATAGAGATCTGCTGCTATAGCCTGATCGAAGTGTTTTTTATAGATGTTGATTAGCTTTTGAGTGTCTATGAGGATTTCTGCCTGAGCATGATTAGCTGTGAATACTAAGTAAGTTAGAATGACCGTGAGAGCTTTAAGCATAGTTTTATTATACTAAGCTTAGTTAATAATGGCTGTAATTGAATCTGCAAGTAAAAAATCAATAATATTAACTCTATTAATTCCTTGTATATCCCTTGCCGAAAACTTTTGATCCATACTTACGACATACTTAGGATAATGATCGTCAATTTTAGATAGAGGCTTAAACTCTCTTTCACTAGTTTCTGGAGAGCTTAATAGAAAGCAGACTTGAATGTAGATTTTTTGCTCTGCTTTGGTCGCAATAAAATCGATTTCATTATCATCTAACTGTCCGATGTCTACTTGATAACCTCTTCTTAAAAGTTCAATATAAACAATATTCTCCAATAGTCCTGATATATCAGTCTCACGAAATCCTAGAATGGCATTACGCAAACCGTGATCTGCAAGAAAGTATTTTTCCTTCATCTCAAAATGTTTTTTACCTCTTATATCATAGCGAAGTGCCTTACTTAGCAAAAAAGAACTTTCTATATATTTTAAGTAATTTTGCATTGTATCTACTCCTACTTTAATTTTTTGAGATTTTAGGTATTTCGCAACAGCATTAGCAGAGAAGATACATCCAATATTATCCATGGCAAATCTAATTACTTTCTCTAATAGGACGACATCCCTGACATAATTTCTAGTAACAATATCTTTTAGCACCACTGTATTATAGATAGATGTAACGAACGGGAAAATAGCCTCATCTGCAAATGGCAATAAATGCAAGGCAGGGAAGCCACCATAACGTAAATAAAGTTCAAACTCATCGTTCAACGCTTTATGCTTCCCTCTAAATTTCAAAAATTCTTTAAAGCTTAGTGGGTATATTGTAAATTCAATATAGCGTCCTGATAAATAAGTTGCCAGCTCTGATGCTAGTAAATTAGCGTTAGAACCAGTAATATAAATATCAAATTCTTCTTCGGTAAAAAAAGAACGAAGAGCTTTTTCCCATTCTTCAATATCTTGTACTTCATCAATAAATAAATATTTCTTAGAGTTCTTGTTTTTTGCAAAAAACTTTTTTACGTATTTATTTAAATCTTGATAGTCTTTAATAAATTCAAAGTCCAAAGATTCTTTATTGATAAAACATATCTGTGATTCTTTAGCACCACGCCCTCTGATTTCATCGATAAGTTGCCTTAATAAATAACTTTTCCCCGATCTACGAATACCAGTAATAATCTTTATCATAGGGCCATCTATGAATACTTTGATTTTATGAAGATATTCTTGCCTTAAAATCATGGATATATCCTATACTATACCACATTTTGGGCGAAGTATTGGATATATCCTATAAATATTTGTAATCACTAAACTTCACGGCCTGCCCAATTGTCTTAGCAGATGAATCTAGAACATTCCAAACTATGGCGCTATTGATTTGAAATCTTTTACCTGTACTAGATATACGGATGCCACTGTAATTATTTATATAACCTTTTTCGCGAACTTCCTTAAATAGAGCTTCTCGTAGACCTTGCTCTTCTGGCTCGGCTGTTAAACGTGATGGCATGCCAATAAAATTATCCCAGTCTAATTCCCAGAGCTCTAGAGCCTTAGCATTTCCAAAAACAAACCTAGGTTCATCTGCACTTTCTCCAAGAAGTCTAGTCTTGTATTTATGCGCTGCAAAAATAAAACTAGAGTCATAAAGCTCATTGATTAAATTCGTGGGGTTTTCTATTAATGGTTTATTGATATATTGGTGGTAACTAAAAGCAGCTTGGTCAATATATTCGATTAAGTCAGGCAGAAAGGATGGTTTTGTGCTCAATTTGCTGATCCTCCATTCTTAAGAACTAGTCCCTAACACCTCAATAATATCCTTAAGAGTCTGCAGACGTGCATCATTGTCTAGTCCAGATATCTTGATGCTTATGAGCGAATCGGCAGTGCGAGCGCCAACAGCACCAGACTTAAAATTAATGCGTGGCTGTAAGAAAGTCGGTAATTTGCGTTGTAATTGTAGCCATTGCTGTAATCTAAGATTATTAGTAATCCTTACAGTGTCGCCTTCTTGATTAATACTACGAATCTTCAGATGATTAGCTCTAATCTTGATTCTAGTGACTTCTAGTAAATTTAGAGCTTCTTGAGGTAATCTGCCGAATCTATCTTGCCATTCGTTTATCAATTGATCGAGAGTTGCTTCATCCTTACAGAGAGAGAGTCTCTTATATTCGTTCATTCTCTGTTTCTTGTCGTTTATCCACTCTTCTGGGAAGTAGGCATTAATCTTGATATCTACTATACATGAATCATCTAACTCTTGAGCTTCAATATTACCTTTCATTTCTTCGATAGTATCGCTGAGTATCTTACAGTAGAGGTCAAAACCAACTGAAAGCATATGCCCGTGCTGCTCAGCACCGAATATATTACCGACACCACGGATCTCCATATCTCGAATGGCTACTTGGTATCCTGCCCCTAAATTAGTAAGCTCCCTGATCGCTCTAAGCCTTTCCCTGGCTTGATCTGACATCTCTTTCTCGGGATTATACAGAAGATAGCTGTATGCTTGTACATCTGAACGTCCGACTCTACCTCTAAGTTGATAGAGTTGTGATAGTCCGAAGGTATTGGCGTCCTTGATAATAATAGTATTGGCGTTACTTATATCTAGTCCAGTCTCAATAATGGTGGTACAAACAAGTACCTGGAATTCATGATTAACAAATGAGAACATTACTTCTTCTAGTTCATGATCTTTCATTTGTCCATGAGCTATTCTGACGCTGGCTTCTGGAACTAATTCTTGTATCTCATAAGCTACACTTTCAATATTTTCAACTCTATTATTAACGAAAAATATTTGTCCGCCACGTTCTATCTCATGTAGTATGGCGTTTCTGATAATGGATTTCTTATACTCGCCTACAAAGGTCTTCACTGGTCGTCTGTTAGTAGGTGGAGTTGATATAAGACTGATATCTCTTATGCCTGATAATGACATATGTAAAGTTCTAGGAATTGGCGTCGCTGACATCGATATAATGTCTAAATCTTGTCTGAGGCTCTTCAGCTTTTCCTTATGCGCTACTCCAAAACGCTGTTCCTCATCGATAATAAGCAGACCAAGGTTACTGAATTGAATATCTTTCTGTAGTAAACGATGAGTCCCTATGACTAAGTCTATTTCGCCTAGTTTAAGTTTAGCCACGACTTCACGTTGTTCCTTAGCACTTCTGAATCTACTCAATAAACCAATGCGTATTGGATAAGGTGCATACCTGTCACTGAATACGTCGTGATGCTGTTGCGCAAGTACAGTAGTAGGTACTAATATAGCCACCTGCTTACCATCCATAATAGTCTTAAATGCAGTCCTGATGATTACTTCAGTCTTACCAAAGCCAGCGTCGCCGCAGATTAATCTATCGAGAAGTTTAGGACTCTCCATGTCAGCTTTCACCTCTTCGATGGCTTTAAGTTGATCTTCAGTCTCAGTATAAGGGAAGGCATCTTCCATTTCTATTTGCCAAGGCGTGTCAGGTGGATATTGGTAGCCCTTCTGTTTCTCTCTAGCTGCATATAAGTTAATTAAATCTTGAGCAATTAAGCGAACAGCTTTCTTGACCTTCTTCTTCGTTCTATCCCAGTCTGTGCCACCAAGCTTAGAAAGTTTGGGCTTCACTTCTTGGTTAACGTTGAATCTTGAAAGTAAGTTAACTTGATCTACGGGGATAAGAATTTTGGCTTCATCGGCGTATTCAATACTGATATATTCTTGTCGAAACTTACTTACAGGTGCGACTGGCTTATGACGATCGTTCTTGATGTAGGTGTAACCATCGGAGGTTAGTTCCACAAATTCAGTACCTTGATAAATACCCACCCCATGCTTATAGTGAACTACATAGTCTCCTATCTTCAGTTCGGATATATCAGTGTAAATCTCTCTACGTGGACCTTCTTGCTTTTGTCCTTTTTGCCGAGCGACAGCCTGTCTGCTTCTGCCGAATAACTCTCTATCGGTTAGTATCACGATATTAAGTTCAGGTAGCACACAACCTTCTTCTAGTCCGTCTCTTTGTATTATTACTTTGCCGTGATTGACCTGGCTCAAATCATTGAAGTTAACTTCTGCTTCAGGATCATCTCCCTGATAGATTCCCGTGATATCCCACTCTCTAAGAATATTTAATACGCGGTGAGGCTGTTCGCTAAATATAGTGATGCATTGTTTCTCTCTAAGTTTCTTGCGAGCATAATCTATGAAATCTTCTATCTTGCTAGCAAATCTTTCAGTAGGATAACTTAGTATTTCATAGCTTAAGCTTTGTGTTGTATCTGGTAGACCATCAGCTGTCTCTACCATGGTTTGTAAGTATAGTTTGCGATTATATTGTTTTACGTTCTCTACTATCTCTTGATGATTAAGATGTAGAGGTTTGGCTATAGGTATGAGTTTATTAAGTTTCAGCCCTTCTTTATACTGTTCTTCTTGTTTACGTTCCCAATCGGTGCTTAGATTGATGAGATCCTGCCATTCGTCAAACATTAGATGACTATGCTTCGGCAAGTAATCAAATATAGTGCTGGAATCTTGTCCTAGTAAGGATCTGTAGTATTCCACACCTTCCCAGTATAAACCTTCATGGTCAGTAAGATCTTCAACTTCATACTTGCTACTTAGTTCACGTACTTGCTCTTCTAAATTATCATTCTCAGTTCTAATTACTTGATAGCGAGGGTGAATGGTAAACGAGTCTATCTTTTTAATAGAACGTTGAGAGCCAGTATTAATAGTTCTAATAGTTTCAATAGTATCTCCAAAAAACTCTATTCTAACTGGCTCTCCGACTAGAGGATAGATATCAGTGATGTCTCCACGTTGACTAAACTGTCCACGGTTTTCTACCATGCTTTCGTTGCTATAGCCGAGTTGAACAAGTCTCCTGGCTAAGTCATGAGGAGCGATTTCGGTCTCTTTGTTAATTGTGAAGGCGTGCTTCTTGAATAATTCTTGGTCTATATAGAGTTGTGCTAGTGCCTTGACGTTGACTACTGTTAGGGAGATCTCATTGCGCTGCCAAGAAGCGAATATCTCATATTGGCTATTGAGCACTGTGACATCGGAATTGATTTGATCATAAGGAGATACTTCCTGTACCAGGAAATTATAAACAGCCTTATTGGGACTTAAGTTTTGAATCTCTCGATAATAAATCTGCGCTTCGTGGTGATTCTGCACTATAAACACCATAGGAATGGTACTTCTCTGTAATAGATTCGCTAATATGAGACTCTTAGCTGAATTGGTCAGACCATGTACTATCTGTCCGTCCTTAAGTAACTTACTGTGGATTTCTTCGAACTTATTGTTTTTTTGGATTATATCAAGGAGCATTGTTTAGATTTGAGTTGCCAAGACTATTACAGATGGTTTCTTGCCGATCTGTGTCTTAATGATTCTGTTCATATGTTCTCGCACCACATTTTGGAAATCTTCGATACTAGCTTTAGGATTGTCTTCGCTGAGTGTCTCTACTGCATCAATGATGTCCTGAGAATTCATTAAACAAAAAACCCTCCATTCTTTATTGTTAGAGAAAGTGCAAGCCTTCGCCGAAAATGTTGGACCAGCAATAACTTTGTTCTTCTTGTTAAGTGAGAAGCTGACGGTGACAATACCTTCAACAGCTAGACTTTCGCGTTCTTTAATGATCTTAGTATCAACATGAAAATCTTGGGAATTGTTGAACAATATATCGCCGGTTTGTATATGACCTAGAACCTCTACACCGTTTTCGTTGATGTCTATTTGATCACCGTTATCAAGTATATAAATAGCACCTGGGTCAAACCCTGTATCCACCGCTAACTTAGCATGTCTAACTAATAATCTCGTCTCGCCTAAACCTGGAATGAAGTATTGAGGTCTAACAAGATTGAATAATAATTTCATCTCTTCGGTGAGTGCATGGCTTTCAACGTGAACATTGGCATTACGTCCACCGATGATCTCAGCTTCTTTAAGGAATAACTGATCGGAGATCTGTGCCATAACCCTTACTGTCCCAGGTGGTAGATCAGCACTATTAATTATCACATCACCTTTTTTAATTTGTAGCTCTAAACTACGGTCGTAGGCTATCTTCTCAAGTTCTTGTAAAGCTTCTCCCTCAGGCGCTGTACAAATGATGAGCAATTGATCGTCAGGATAATTATCTACTTCTTTGATGCTGATTAAAAGTGACTCGTTATAAGTTAAACAACCAGCAGTTTTAGCTGCCAAGCAGATTTCACGACAATCTTTATTTAATAGAGCGACTTTCTTGCCAAGCTCAGCTGCTATATTGAATAAATTTTGGATACGAATAGTGTTTGAGTTATAAGTGTTAATTATTATTCTTGCTTTCTTGCTGGCGATAAGCTTCTTAAGGGTGCGCATCAACTCAAGTTCTGATTTAGAGTAACCTTCTATTTCTACGTTAGTTGAATCAGTGATCATTAGATCGATGTCCTTACCAGCTGCGACACAGTCACTGGAATACTGTGTTATGCCGACTACATCAGTCTTGAGACCATCAGTAGGAGTTTGATCAATCTTATAAGTACCAGAATAGAAGAACTTAGAAGATCCAGACTCAATAGCTACAGCGTAAGATTCGGATGAGGAAGAAGTGATTCTGAATGGAATAACCTTGAAACTGTCTATCTGTATAGGTTCTCTGGATATGAATTCTTGCCACTCAATCTTCTCTGCTGTATCAGGAGCAAGTTTTTGTTTACATTGAGCTAGTGCTAGTTTAGAGCCTATAACTTTCTTGATATTACATTTGTTAATAATATGATGAGCTCCGCCAGCATTGTATTCATGAACACTGCTTAAGACTAGTGCTTTGATTTGACTTGATTTATTGATTAAATATTGGTAATCAGCCAAGGTGTAATCTACGCCAGGTGCTTCGTTCCCAGGGTAATGTACACCGGCATCAAGAATTAGATAATCTATATCCTTGCCCACTCTCTTGGATTCAAGCATCCACATGTTTTTACCAGTTTCGTGTAAACCGCCTAATGCGGTGATAGTTAGCGAATTTCTGGTGATTTCTTTTACTGTTTTTTCTTTTGACATAATCGGTGATACTTTTTAGGGTTAAAAGGTCATTATAGCAGTTATACTTAAAACATGCCCTTGCTTGAAGTGCTAAATTTAAGTATTTCTTTTCCTGAATCTAATTTCATAGCTGTTAATAAAATCAGTTTTGAAATTAAGCCAGGGGAGATACTCGCTTTGGTTGGAGAGAGTGGTAGTGGCAAGTCACTAACAGCTTTGAGTATTCTTGGTTTGCAACCATTTACGGCTAAGTTAAGCGGCTCTATTCGTTTTAAGGATAAGAATTTATTAGACACAACTTATCCCACAGGAATAAGAGGTAAAGAGATTGCTCTGATTCCTCAAGATCCTCTTAGTTCATTGAACCCTATGTTTACTATCGCTGATCAACTCTATGAAGCTGTTGCAGTTTATCATCCTGAGTTGGGTAAGCAAGAGCTTTATCATAGGTCTTTTAATTACTTAGAGCGTGTTGGCATCCCTGATCCAGATCGCTGTCTTAAATCTTATCCACATGAGATCTCTGGTGGTATGCGTCAAAGAGTGATGATCGCCATGGCTATAATCAATGAGCCAGATTTATTGATTGCTGACGAGGCTACTACAGCTCTTGATGTGACTGTACAGGCGGTAATTCTTGAGCTGCTTAAATCTTTAGGTAAGACTATATTATTTATCACTCACGACTTTGGCGTGGTGGCGGAAATTGCAGATAGAGTCTTAGTTATGAAATCTGGTGAGATAGTAGAATGTGGATCAGTTTATGATATTTTTGAGAAACCTAATCAAGAATATACCAGAGAGCTACTTGCAGCAGTACCTAAGCTCTAGCTATATCTCCCTGTGCTTTACGTGCTTCTTTATTGTCAGAGATCTGTTGTCTCCAGAAGGCTTCAGAGTTTCTAGTTTCTCCTAATGAAGCTTTCATTTTGGATAATTCTAATCTTAATGCTGCTATATCTTCCTGGGATTCTGCAAGCTCCGCTGCATCCATTCTACGTTCTAAGTCTGCGATACCTAACTGTAGTATATCGATATTACTGGTGACGTGTGCTAATTCAATCGATTCATTTACCATGATGTTTTAATTATGATGAGCTTGCAAGCTTATTACCCTCTTTAACGGCAGTCTTATTCTCGTTAATTTCCTGTCTCCAGAAGCTTGCCTCACCCCTCCAGAAACCTATCGCCGCCCTTACTAAGTTAATTTGTGATCTAATCTGTGCAATCTGTGCGCGTGCATAACCAGTGTCGTCATTGACCGCAACCCATTGATCCATCAGATTCTC
Organism: uncultured Gammaproteobacteria bacterium; assembly: GCA_964410425.1. Lineage (GTDB taxonomy): Bacteria > Cyanobacteriota > Vampirovibrionia > LMEP-6097 > LMEP-6097 > CAYPGT01. The sequence continues at coordinate 10,565 of CAYPGT010000007.1, read as the reverse complement.
TAAACCTGTGGACTGCGCTTCATAGAATTCTGTCTTGAACTCCGAGAATGCTAATTCTTCTGATGGGTTGATTGCCATTTAGTTTTCGCTACCCGCCTCTCCTTCAATGGATGCTAATACTTCTCTTAAGACCTCATCTGCTTTATCGCGAATAGCTTCTTGATAACGAGCCTGAGCTAAGTATTCATTCATTGCGGTTTTATTAATACCGTTACTTACTGTCATGAGAGTTTTAATCTCATTGAGTTTTTTGATTTCACTATCGACCGTTTGAATTTGAATAGTTAGAAAGTTTGCATCTTCTCTGATTTGTTTTGCCTTGTCACGATATACACCAGCAGCTTCTCTCAATGCTTCTGGTCCTGCTTTAGTTAGAATACTTAATTGATCAACAAACTCTGGTGGGATACCAAGACTTTGCATTAGAGCAGCTTTAACTTCATCAATTTTCTTCTTCTGTAAGTTGTCTTGCTTATCTTTCTCTAATTTATCTGCTATCTGTTCGGCAAAATTAGCAACCTTATCTAAAGTAGCAGCTTCATTTCTAAGATTTGCTACTTCGGATGGACTTAAATTACTACGTTCATTGATAAGCGAGTTTAATTTTGATTCAAGTCTCTCAATCTTATTTCTCTTATCTTCATCAAATAAGCCTTTATTATTCTGAACAATTTGTTCTAGAGCTATATTTATTGATTTATCTACCATGACTTAGTTCTCCTACTCATCCCGCTACGACTATATATAAACAAGCTCAGATTAACGTTCGGTTAATAGTTCGTAAATTTTTGCAATATTTCTCAATAGACTTTTTGCCGCAGATTTGCATTGAGTGTTTACACCTAGAAAACTTAATACTCTTAAAATGAATCTGATGTTAATATGACCGTGGGGACTGGCTTGGACTACTAGTGCAATCAACAATAGCCCGAGAGCGACCTAAGAATTTTGCATCCGATCAGGATAAGGAATTTTTCACCCCAAATTTAACTCCAGATAAGCAGAGGGATATTGATGTTTATGATCCAATGATTGAAAGCTCCGATAACGGAGCTTTTTTATTACATAAAAAATTTGATGATATAAATAGTTCCAGAGATGACTGGGCTACGGTTAAAAAAATTATTGGAGATCCTTGGTGTCACAAAATTTTGCCAGATATTTCAAACATGTGCTCAGTCTTAGGTAATGCTTGTTCGGCAGCGGCTCATCTTAGCCATGTCTCTCCTGGTCTTAAAACCATTGCTGATACTGTCGCGTCGGTTGGAACTAGATTCTTTCTTTATGTTAACGCCACTATCAAAACTTTAGAGGAGTTGGCGAGGCATAATTATTTAGTAGCTTTAGGTTACTTTTTAGATAACTTTATTGCAACCTTTATTTCCCAAGAACATACTTTTATGGCAAGAGGAGTTTCTTCTGGTATCTATCATGGTGGTTACTCATTTAATATGCTGAACCAAAAAATCAAGTTCAAGGATTTTGCTGAGCACACTGAGCATTTAAAGATTTCATTTAAACTTCTGCTGCAAAAGATTTTTGATAAAAATGTCTTCAAAAATATATTTTCTAGTGATAATGCGATACCTGGTGCTTTGGGTGGATTTTTGAATATTCTTGGCGTCATTATTTGGCCATTATTTGGTAAGCAAACAGCAGCTTTGGTTAGAGATGTCGGAGGATTAATTAAAGCAGGTGGTTATGCTAATCCTGATAATCTACATAAAGGTAGGACTCTATTGTTCGTATCTGGTTTGATGCAAGTTGTTGCTGCGATTGCAGATTTCGTTGGTAGTCATTCTCCTAAATTGCGTTCAGTTATGGTTCCTATTAGTTTAGGTTTGGATGGTTTCTCTAAATATGTTCAAAGACAGTCAGTGAATGTAGGTGAGTTTGGAGAAGTCTAATAATCATGGCTAATGCTAAAATACTTCGAGTATGCTAAAGCAGCTATTAACAAGCCGAATAGATATATGTTCATGCATCCATGATGCGAGGGCTGATTTATATAAGGAGAAATTCCGTGGATTGGGATATCAAGTAGATTCAGTAACATTGATTGATAGTTATTCGTTTGAATCTGATTGTGATTTACTTGCTGTTGCTATAAAAATTTTAGTCAATCCAATTAAAGAAAAAGTTTTTACCGTTAGTGAGGCTTCTGCTTTCAACTATGCCCTGGAAATTAGTTTTTTGCCTGGTGTTACCGACAACGTAGCTAATACTACTACTGAATCTTTGAAAGATTTGACTTCTAACCCTACGATAAGGGTTTATAGTTCGCAGGTATTATTACTGAATACCAAGATTAGTATTGATGCACTGAGAGAGCTTGCCCAAAATCTCTATAATCCTCTAATCCAAAGAATTAAAGTTAAAACTTATCAAGAATTTATTCACGATAAAGGTATGGGAGTAAATATTCCCAAGGTGAAACTTGATCATAAAATTGAGGTAACCACTGTTGATCTTAATGTATCTGATGCTGAATTGGAGAAGATCGGAATGCAAGGGATTGCTGATGCTGATGGTCGTCGTCGTGGTCCTTTAGCTTTGGGTCTAGATTATATGCAAGCTATCCAGGCATATTTTAAGAAGCAGGGGCGTAATCCTAATGATATAGAGTTAGAGTCTATTGCACAGACCTGGTCTGAGCATTGTAAGCATACTATTTTTGCTAATCCTATTGATGAGATAGAAGGTGGTCTGTATAAGGCTTGTATCAAGGCTGCAACCAATACGATACGTAAGACCAAAGCAGATAAAGATTTTTGTGTGTCAGTGTTTTCTGATAATTCTGGTGTTATTGATTTTGATGATGACTTTGTGATCACACATAAAGTAGAAACGCATAATAGTCCTTCAGCATTAGATCCGTTTGGTGGAGCTATTACTGGTATCGTGGGTGTGAATCGTGATGCTGTGGGTTGTGGTATGGGAGCTAAGCCTATTGCAAACGTATATGGCTATTGTTTTGCAGATCCTGATGATGGTGAACCTATATATAGAGATAAAAATTTAACTCAGGCAATGCTTAGTCCGAAACGTATTATGGATGGAGTGATTAACGGAGTGAAGGTAGGTGGTAATCATTCTGGTATCCCTACTGTTCATGGTTTTAGTTATTTTCATGAAAGCTATAAAGGTAAGCCTTTAGTTTTCGTTGGTACATTAGGGCTGATGCCCAGAACCATTAATGGTAAATCTAGTTCAGAGAAGGCTGCTCAGCCTGGCGATCATATAGTGATGTTGGGTGGCAGGGTAGGTCTAGATGGTATTCATGGAGCTACTTTCTCTTCTGTGGAGATGGATTCAAGCAGCCCAGCGACGGCAGTACAGATCGGTGATCCTATTACACAGAAGAAGTTTAGTGATGCCATTATTAAAGAAGCTAGAGATAAGGGTCTCTATAACAGTATTACTGACAATGGCGCAGGTGGTATCTCTTGTTCTGTGGCTGAGATGGCTAGAGAGTCTAATGGTTGCTATGTAGAATTGGATAAAGTGCCTCTTAAGTATCCTGGAATGCAGCCTTGGGAGATCTGGATCTCTGAATCTCAAGAACGTATGACGCTTGCAGTGCATCCAAGTAAGTGGCAGGAGTTTAGTGAGTTAATGAAATCCAGAGATGTAGAAGCAACTATTATTGGTAAATTTACTGATAGTGGTAAATGCCAGGTAAGTTACACAGGTCAAACTATTATGGATATTGAGCTTGAGTTCTTACATAATGGATTGCCGAAGCGACAACTGCAAACAAGCAAACCTGGAAGCTCAACGCTCAATGTTCAACGCTCAACGGAAATACAAAATGATAATTCCGTTCAGCATTCAGCTTTGAGCATTCAGCTCTTAGATAGAATATCTAGCTTGAACCATTGTAGTAATGAATTTATTTCTCAACAATATGATCATGAAGTTCAAGGTATATCTGTGATCAAACCTTTACAAGGTAAAGGGCGAATTAATGGTGACGTGGCAGTAATTAGACCAGTGCTCAAGTCTAATAAAGGTGTAGTCCTCAGTTATGGTCTGTATCCTGAATATACTGCTAGTGCTTATGATATGGCTGCTAATGCTATAGATAGTGCGATACGTTCAGCTATCGCGGCTGGCGCAGATATGGACAAGATAGCTATTCTTGATAATTTTTGTTGGTGTAGTGCTAATGAACCCGAGCGCTTATACCAACTGAAAGAAGCTGCTAGAGCTTGCTATGATTATGCTGTAGCTTATGCTACACCTTTTATTTCTGGTAAGGATAGTATGTTTAATGATTTTAAGGGCTATGATGCTAAGGCTAATCCTATTAAGATTTCAGCACTACCTACTTTATTGATCTCTGCGATATCGGTAATAGATGATCATCGTAAAGTAGTGTCCATGGATCTGAAGCTTCCAGGTGATTTGATTTATATACTTGGTGATGATTCAGAAAGCCTTAAAGTTGATGCTGCTAAAAACTTGAATCTGTATAAGAACTTACAAAATGCTATTAGTAAGGGTTTGCTGGCTTCCAGTTTAAGTATTAGCAGAGGTGGTTTAGCTGTAGCACTTGCAAGAAAAACAATGGCTGCTAAGTTGGGCGTAGAAGTTAAATACGATAGCTCTAAATTATTTGGCGAGTGTCCTGGGCGTATCTTGGTTAGTATAGATCCTAGTAAACAAAACGAATTTGAATCTTGTTTTGATGTTTCTGAATTTAGGAGAATAGGTTTAGTGAAAGGAAATAATATTGTTATTCAAGAGGATAATAATATTATTCTGGATTTGCCTGTTGATGAGGCTTTGCAGGCCTATAGATCAAAGTTTGCGGAGTATTTATATAAAGCTGAAGATCTAAGCTTAGCGGAGGCAGTTTAATGTCAGTTAAAGTTTTAATTTTTTCTGGTTATGGTCTCAATTGTGAAGATGAGACTAAACATGCTTTTGAACTTGCTGGTGGGCAGGTTGATATCGTTCATATAAATGATTTGATACATAAGGCTAATTTTAGTGACTATCAAGTCTTAGCTTTCCCAGGAGGGTTTTCTTTTGGGGATGATACTGGTTCTGGTAAAGCTTATGCTAATAAAATCAAAAATCATTTACTTGATAAAGTACAAGACTTTGCTCAGCAGGATAAATTGATTATCGGTATCTGTAATGGTTTTCAGATTCTTACTGGGATTGGTCTATTGCCTGGTGCCTTAACATACAATGATGGTGCTCAGTATATTGATCGATGGGTAGATTTAGAGGTCAAATCTGAAAGTCCGTGGTTAAGGGCAATAGAAAAATTATCCTTGCCCGTTGCTCATGGTGAGGGGAAATTTTATAGCGAAAAGCAAGTCACTGTTGCACTGAAATATATCAATGGCGAAGTTTGTAATTATGCTGATTATCGAGCTAATCCTAATGGTTCGCAGGATGATATCGCAGCTGTGCTAAGTACCAGTGGGAGAATACTTGGTATGATGCCTCACCCAGAAAGGGCGGTTTATTTTACGCAACAGCCTAATTGGACTTATAAACGTGAGCTTTTACTTAGGTCTAAGCAGCTAATGCCTGAATTTACTGATGCATTAAAGATTTTTAATAATGCTGTTCATTATTTTAACTAAATGGTGATACAATATCCCCATGGACAAACTACATGAAAAATGTGCTGTTTTTGGGGTCTATGGCAAGGGACTGGATGTAAGCAGGTTGTCGTTTTATGGTTTGTTTGCTCTGCAGCACAGAGGTCAAGAAGCATCAGGTATGGCTGTCTCCGATGGCACTGATATCAAGTTTCATAAGAGTTTAGGTTTAGTTACTCACGTCTATTCTGAGGAAGATATTCAAAAGCTTAAGGGACATATAGCTGTTGGTCATAATTTATATTCTAATACTAGAGTCTCTGACGGAGATCACGCTCAGCCTGTTATACGGCGCAATCGTGGTAACAGAACAGAAATAAATTTTGCTTTAGTGCATAACGGTAATATTCCATCGCTGTCAGCTTTACAGGAATTTTTAGATGATAAAGGTATAGAGTTTAGTCATTTAAATGATTCTGAGTTAATGGCTACTGCTATTAACTGCTATATCAATGATGGAGATAGTTTGGAAGATGCGGTGCGTAAGGCTTATCCTTTATTTACGGGTGCGTTTTCTATCTTGGTAATGGATAAGAATAATTTAATTGCTATAAGGGATGCTTGTGGTATCAGACCTTTGTCGCTTGGAACCATTGGTAGCGATGCCTATGTAGTAGCTTCAGAAACTTGTGCATTTCAAACTACTGGTACAGATGCTCTCAGAGAGATAGATCCAGGTGAGATGATCGTGATTAATAAGGATGGTATTAAATCTTACCAACTTGCTAAACCTAACCTTAAGTTGGATATCTTTGAATTTGTTTATTTCTCTAGACCTGATAGCACTATATTAGGGCGTTCAGTTTATGAAGTTCGTAAAGCTAGTGGCATGAAACTAGCAGAAGAGTTTCCCGTGGAAGCTGATATGATAGTTGCTGTGCCTGATACAGCGACTGCCGCTGCTGTGGGCTACTCGCAAGTTTCTGGTATCCCTGTGGAGTGGGCACTAGTTAAGAATAGATACATTCATAGAACTTTTATTCAACCTGATCAACATACTAGAGATCTGGGCGTCAAGCTTAAACTTAATCCTTTGACTGCAGTGATTAAGGGCAAGCGTATTGTACTTATAGATGATTCTATAGTTAGAGGTACCACCTCGAGGCAAATTATCAAAGCACTTTTTGAGGCAGGTGCTGTTGAAGTTCATTTCTTGGTTAGTTCACCGCCGGTGAAGTTTCCAGATTTTTATGGCATAGACACTCCAAAGCAAGAGAAATTAATTGCAGCGAAGATGGACAATAATGGTATTAAAGAATACTTAGGAGCAACTTCTCTGTATTACTTATCCTTAGAGGGTTTGCTTGCTTCTACAGGATTACCACCAGAGAGTTTTAGTACTTCATGTTTTACTGGAGATTATCCTATAGATCTGTTACATAGGCACAAGGAAGTGAGTTATTCTGTCTGATGTCTAACTTTGACGGTTTGAGAATCGCTTTATTAATTTCTGGTCGTGGTTCAACTGCGGCTGCTATTATTCGGCACTTTCAAGGCTCAAATTTAGTGAAACCGGTATGTGCTATTGCCAGTAATACCAGTGCAGGGATCGTTAATTTAGTTAATGCTGGTTTAGCAGAAGAGAGTATTTCTGTGATTTCTCCTAAGTTAATGAAAACTTCTCTACAGTTTGGTGATGCTCTTCTTGCTGTTTGTGAAAAATATAATGTCGATTTGATTGGACATTATGGTTGGTTGGTTAAAACACCGGGAAATCTTATTGAAAAATATCGAGATATGATTATCAATCAACATCCTGGTCCTCTAGATCCTGGTCGTGGACACGATTTTGGTGGACATGGTATGTATGGTCAGCGCGTGCATTATACACGCCTAAATTTTGTAAAAGAAACTAATAAAAACTGGTGGACAGAAGCTACCTGTCATAGAGTAAGTGAAGAATATGACAAGGGGGCAATTCTTGATAGAATGCAGGTCCAAATTAAAGAAAGTGATACCGTTCAAACTCTTGCTGAGAGGGTTTTACCTGTGGAGTATGCTTTGCAGATTAAGGTCTTAGAGGATTTTGCTTCTGGGCGTATCAAAGAATGGCAAAGACCCGAGCCTTTAATCAAAAATTACGAAGAAAAGATTTTAGCGAGAATTAAGGAAGAAGCGATTAGGGTTTACCCAAAAGGATAATAACCGCCCTTCGGGCATAATACACATTGCAGAAGACCCATTATTTATCTTATGAAAAGCCTAATTTCGTAAATTTTGGATGATAAATAAGATCAGTAGTTCGACAGTGGAATTCAGTGAAGTTATTTATATTTTGAAATAATCTAATTGTTTTGCTCTGATCTAAAAATGAATATTGCTTTTGCATACCTAGGTAGCTTCTATAACTTGACCAAGTCCAATCTTCCAAATTTTTAACAAGTCCCGCATGTAACGGATTGGAATGAATATAGCTAATTAGTATCAAAAAGTATATTGGTGTATCAACTACTCTGTCGTTGTAAGGTCCTTCAAAAAGTCTACCTTTACGCTGATATTTTTGGTTGAAATATAAGACATACCTGCTGTTGATGTCTCTCATTATGTCTCCAATGTTTTGTTCAGGAGTTTCAATACAAAAATGATAATGATTATGCATGAGACAAAAACCATGTACCTTAAAATTCCTCTTAAAGTGAACTTCTGAAAATATGTTCAGAAATTTTCTAAAATCTAAGTCATCCTGAAAGATTGTTCTTTGATCCACTCCTCTTGAATAAATGTGATAACAAATATTTGGATATTTTATTCTCGGTTTGCTAACCATAAAGTCCCCCTTTATTTAGTGATTATTGTACAGAATAAATGGTGATAAAAGTGAGAAAAAAGTGTATTACGCCCGAAGGGCAGGTTGTAAAGATCGAAATACATAATGATATACTAACTTCTTGTGTCTAAAAAACTCTTAGTTATAGGCGGTGGCGGCAGAGAGCATGCTCTCGTCTGGAAACTAGCACAATCAGCTTATGTCGAGAAGATCTATGTTGCACCTGGTAATCCAGGTACAGCAGCTATAGCTAAGGTAGTGAATGTAGATATCCCAGTTATGGATTTCTCTAAACTGGTGCACTTGGTTTATAAGGAAGATATTTATTTAACAATAGTAGGTCCAGATGATCCTTTGGGAGCTGGAATAGTAGATGTGTTTCAAGACAAAGGTCTGCGCATTTGGGGACCGAGTGAGGCAGCTGCAGAATTAGAAGCATCGAAAGCATTCTCCAAGGAATTTATGTCTTCGTACAATATTCCAACTGCAGAGTATAAGATTTTTAGTATAGAGATCAGTGCTGAAGCAACTTTGAAAGAAGCTCTAAGTTATGTAGAGAAGCAAGGTTTACCCATAGTAATTAAAGCTAGTGGTTTAGCTTTGGGTAAAGGTGTAGCAATTGTTCATAGTTTAGAAGAGGCTAAAAATTTCCTAGAGAAAATTCTTATAGAGAAAATTTTTGGTGATGCTGGTGATCAAGTAGTGATAGAAGAATTTTTACAAGGACAAGAGATTTCTATTCATGCTTTCTCGGATGGTAATACTGCTATCATGCTTCCAACGGCGCAAGATCATAAGCCAATTGGCGAGGGCGATAGCGGACCTAATACTGGTGGTATGGGAACCATTAGCCCTTTACCTTGGTTAAGTGAAGCGCAATTGAAAAATATCGAAGAAACTATAGTTAATCCAACTATTGCTGGCATGAAAGCTGAAGGACGCGAGTTTGTTGGTTTGCTTTATCCAGGATTGATAATGACTGCTAAAGGTCCTAAGGTGCTTGAATATAATGTACGCTTCGGTGATCCTGAAACTCAATCTTATATGCGCAGAATTAAAACGGATTTGTTTGAAATTATAGAAGCCTGTGTTGATAGACGTTTAGCTGAGCAAAAAATTGAATGGTCTCAACAAGCTGCTGCTTGTGTCGTTTTAGCTTCTAATGGTTATCCTGGAAATTATGAAAAAGGTTTTGAGATTAGCGGCATTGAAGATGCAGAAAGTGATTCTAATGTAGTGGTGTTTCATGCTGGTACTAAATTAGAAGGTGAAAAATTGCTGACTAACGGAGGGAGAGTTTTAGGAGTTACTGCTTTAGGTGAAAACCTTCAAGAAGCTTTAAGCAAGGCTTATGAAGCTGCTTCTAAGATTGAATTCCAGGGTAAATATTGCAGAAAAGATATAGGTTTTAGGCTATTCAGTAAACAAAAATGTTGATAATTTTAATATGTCATGCTATATTATATTGAATGTCAATGTTTACAAAGGATTTGCATAGTCACTTATCAGTTGCTACTGGGATAGTCTTAAATGACAGTATTATTCCTTCTACTAGTCGACCTTCTATGTTAGAACAAAAAAAATCTAAAATTAAGGATGAACTAGGGTGGCATTTATCAGAAGATGAGACTGACAGACAATGCTCTAGGGCTCATGCTGCAACAAGGTTGAGAACTATGCTTTCATTTTTACATAAGGCAGCAAATGAACTTACATGGGAAGAGCTTGCCAGACAAGCAACATCAGGATTAGAACATTTATTTCGTGACGAAATTGGGTGTTGGGATAGGATTAATGTTACTGAGTTTACAAAATCAAAGTGTAAAGAAGTAAGCATTCAGATACCAGATATGAATTTTGGTAAACTTTTTTTAAAATTAGTTGATGAATCTGGACAATCTAAAATCGATAAGATTTGGTGGTTTGATACAAAGAATGATTCATTGATACAGAGTGAAATTAATTTAGATTGTAGTCCAATAAGGTCCGTTTTAGAATCTAAGATTTCAGAGTTAAGTAACTGTAGAGCTACAGTAGTTAATGATTAAAAGTCCTTGATATTGCTATAACATTTTCTTCGTAAAATTGCTATAATAAGCCTGTTATGGCAGCACAAGTCGGCATAGTTATGGGCTCTGATTCTGATTTATCAGTAATGAAATCAACGGCAGAAGCAT
>CAYPGT010000006.1:31843-59987 GCA_964410425.1 uncultured Gammaproteobacteria bacterium | reverse complement strand
CTAATTTAATTTGGCATAAACACGATGCTATAATCATCCACCAATCTAGTCTCAATCGCTAAAGGAGCCAACCATGAAAAAGACCTCTATTATCCTAGTTTTAAGTTTCCTGTTTTGTTTGAGTAGTTACCCTGTCAGTGCCCAAGTAATGGTGAGTACGGGAGGTAGTAGTGATGGTGAGCCTGTAGTTTCGGAGAAGGGCCCTAAGGGTGTTAATAAACTAGCGCTTACTTCTGCTAAGGGCGGAAGCATAGCAACAGCAACAGCGAGGTCTATTTTCACTAAGACGAAAATAACTCATGGCAATAAGGTAGTTTCAGCAGGTACGGGAGGTGATGCTGAATTAACTCACGTCAATGCCAACTCTAGTTTTGCGGGAACGGCTACTTTTATATCTGATGACGGTAATCCTGTGGAGAACTTCACTATAGACCTAGGTCTAAGTGGAACACTTAGATGTAAAACAGACCCAGACATTCCGCAATTCTACTCTTTAGCAAGGATGTCTACAGATGTAATCGTCGATGGAGCCTTAGACTTCAGCGGGACTGCTACCCAAGATGGTTCTGGACCTTTTAGTGCAGATGGAGATATCTCTACTGGAGATTTTACTACTGGATCAAACACAGCTTCCCTACACAAAACTTTTCCTATTAATTTAGGTACGCTTACCGATGGCCAAAAGCTCGCATTCTTTTTTGCTGGATCTACTCTAGTATCTTATGGAGCTGATGTGCCAATTACATATTGTTCGGCAGATTTCTTTAATACTGACACCTTCCAAGCTGCTAAGAAGCAAGGTGGTAAGCTTACAATCGCAGCTGGCCAAACAGTTACAGTCGGGTTTAAGGATAATCCATCCGTATTTGGTGATGAAGTTCTCTATATTGAAAGTTCGAACACAAGTTTGCTAACTAATATTGAGACCCTAAGAGTTGTTATTGCTGTGGGTGGAGGTGTGTTTGAAGCAAGTGCTGGTGCATTAGGTGATGTAGATGCAGATGGCGTCAGTGATGTAGTGGTGACTGCTACTAATCAATCTGCCATGATTAGTGCTCTGCAAAACAGCACTAACAATACAGTATTTGTATTTGGTCAAACTAGTGCAGGAGATGTGTTCTCGGGCACTGCTGATCTTAGTCAGATATAGTTAAACATACTTTGAAAATGCTAAAATTAATTCTATGAAAAGAATTATTGTTTTAGTTTTGGCTTCGTTATTTTTAACTTTCAATCCAGCTCTGGCTGATGGTAAAGCTAATGTCAAGATTGGACAAGCTCAATTAATCGCTGATTCTGATAAGGGTCATAATGTTACTGTCTCTAAGTCTGGGACAGGATTGAACGTTGCGATTACAGCAAATAAGTTAGTGATTAGCAGTAATCCATCCACGGCTACGATAGGTAGTTCCATAGTGTTTGCTGTACCTGAAGAAGATTTTGTTAGCGGAGAAACTTATGATTTGGCACCTACTACTAACTTAATTGTTGTAGCAAGCTATACTCATGGAAGTGTTGGTGGTGGTGTTTCAAATACTACTGGCTCTGAGGTAACAGGTACTCTGAAGGTTACTAGTTATAATTCATCTACAGGTAAACTTAAAGCTACATTAAACGCTAAGATGTCGCCGTCTACTATTACTACTATTAAGAATGGATCCAGTTCTTCGAAAGATAGTTCTAAACCAGTTCCTATAGTAATGAAGTTGGATGTTACTTTAGATTAAGTCTTCTTAAAGCTAAACCAAGTTCTATCTTTTTTAGAATCTGGAGGATATTTTTCTAAGAGTAAGTCTACGACGTCTTGCATCTTACCGTCTGCAGGTACCCATTTATCTAGGTCAGGGAAGTCTAACTTGCAGTTATCGCATTTCTTACCTTCATAGAATCTAATAGGGCACCAGAAAGATTCTACGTTACGCAGCATTTCACCAGCCAGGGCATAGAGACCAGTCATCCAATCACAATAAAGACACCAGACCATATCATGACCTACTAATCCATCAAACTTATAACGTGAGACATTGATCCAATCAGAAGCCTTATATTTAGGGAATCCTAGAGTCCATCTGAGCAGAGGGTAGATGAGTATCTGTCCAGCTCTGATAGAGAGAAATACTGGCAATGCTAATAAACAAAAAAACAATGCCAAATGATTTCTAACAAACCCGACTATCTTGTTTAGGGTCTGATGTAATTTTGGTCCTTGATATTTATGAATAAATCTTTCATGTATAAAATTGAAACTATATAGGACAGCAAGTTCACCGACTAAAGAATAGGAGCTTCCAGCCCAACCGTAGAACTGATAAGCAATAATCCAAGGAATGAAAGTGAAAACTGAAATCGCCACATCTAATCCTGGCGCTTTACAGAACCAGTCGCTGTGTTTGATGGTAAGTGAGAAGAGAATAATAAAGCAATATAGGCAAGCAATAGTGCCTGTAACGGTTAATAAAAATGGGTTCATAAGTTAATGGTAGCTTAAACGAACCTTGATTGACAATGCGTTACCCCAAATCCTTTCTTACGCGCCATTTGGTGAACTGGTTAATTAATAAGCGTACTCCAAGTACTAGAGCAGAATGTAAGCCAAAGCCCCAATATACAGTTCTGGCATGAGCTGTGCGTGCATCTCGTTCTAATGCTGGATTACCACGTACTTGTTTGAGAACATGCTGTATCTTGGCAGGCTCTGGGGTCGGATGATGTAAGTAATCTTTCTCTACGAGGATCCCTGGAGCGACTCCGTGTTTCTTAGCTAGAGCTTGATCTGCACATTGAGCTAGAACTCCGTTAGTGAGCCTATGTCCAAAGAACCATGAATTGCCCATGATGAGTTGGGTAAGTAACTGTTCTATAAACTCGGACTTCCCTTGTGCGGAGAATAATGCGCTGAGCGCGCAGGGCAGGAAGATATAAGAATATTGCAATCCTAGCTTAGGATAGAGTCCGTGAGTGACATCCCACTGACTCTTAATTGTTTGTAACCATGAATTTTTAGCTACGGCTTCTTTGTCATCGAGTTTGTTCAAGATGAACATATTGAGTAAGGGTGAAGAGAGTATGGATAAACCTGCACCAAATTTTTGAAAGAGGCTCATCCTAGTACTGTCACCCACTTTCTTGCTTTCATTATCATTGAGATAGGCTTTGGTTCCGGTGAATCTATCTTGCCCGAGAACATACTTACGAAATAATCTATTGTATAAGAAATATCCTCCCCATATTACACTTTCAAATATACTTTCACCCATAATTACGGATTTCTTGAACTTCTTCAAACGCTCTATCTGAGCAGGGTTGGTACTGAAATTAGAGAAGAAATTTTCTATGGATTGGATACGTTCTTGATGTTGAGCTTGTCTGTGAACCTTATTGCCGTCCATGCCTGCAAGGAAACCTATGTCTTCGACTTCTTCTTCTTTGAGTCTTGCAGCAGCTTGTATCATGCTTGCTTCGCTATCCATATCATTTCTCTGAAACATCATGTAATGTTTGAGATTTTTATTTTCGTCTTCTGAGAGATGTAATTTACCAGCGATGATACTTGAGAGCTTGATGAAGTTAGTAGCGCAGCCCATTCCCACTACTTCCAGTGCTGATTGGAATAGAGCTTCCGCAAAACTATACCAATTGCGAGTAGCTGCTCCAATTAAGGATGGTAAAACCCAGCCGGTCATATCCAAGCCAAACCTGAATAATGATTCGCGTGAGCAAACCCATTCAGCGAAACTTTGAGATTTACTTGGAGTGTAGCTTAGGTTGTTGGACTCGAGGACTTGTGTTGGGATGTGCGCATTCAGAGATCTCGCCACAGGCAAAACAGATCTCCAGTTGGGTTCAAGACTTAGCCCGACTGCAGTCAAAATAATTTATTCCCAAATCCCCAATTGAACATTGTAGCAATATATGTTGACAAGATCCGGTAAAAACCAAATTATCGACCAGGATCCTGGTGATTTTAGCCTTGGTTTGCAAAATTGCTTTAAGTCGCAAAAATGCAAAAAATTTGCGTTTTTATGGTATAATGTAAATATGCAAATATTATGGCTATGCAGTTAACAAGAGAGATTTTTGATACTCTGAAGCAAGAGTTAGATAATTCTAAGATTCTTATTCTGCTGGGAGCAAGGCAAGTAGGTAAGACCACGCTAATGAATGAACTAGAGGCATATCTTCTTAACGAAGATAAAACAACTCAGTTCTATAATCTTGAAATTCCGGAAGATAGTCTTAGTTTTTCTCAAGATCAAGTAGAACTATTTAAGCAATTAACTAAAAACACCGATTATTTATTTATTGATGAATTTCAATATTATGAGAATGCAACTAAGCTTTTCAAGGCAATTTATGATGATAGGAAATCCAAAGTAAAAATTATAGCTTCGGGATCATCATCGTTAGAGATGCACAAACACTTAGAAGAAAGTTTGGCAGGACGTAAAACTCAATATATCATTTACCCTTTGAGTTTCACTGAATATCGAGCATCGAAAAGAAGTTTTGATCAATATTTAATATATGGTGGTAATCCAGAGCTCACGCATATTAAGGATAAAAATAAGCAAGGTAAGTATCTCAAGGACTTACTTGCTACTTATATAATGAAAGATATCAAAGCTTTGGTCAAAGAAGAGAATGTTAGTTCTTTTAATGCACTGCTCTATCATTTAGCAGATCATCAAGGGCAAGTTGTGTCTACCAATTCATTAGCTAATGAACTGAGGATGAAAAACGTTTTGGTAGAGAAGTCTTTGGAGATACTGAGCCAAACCTATGTTATTCACAAGATCTTTAGCTATTCTGCTAACTTGAGTAATGAACTTAAGAAATCTAAGAAATATTATTACTATGATATGGGCATTAGAAATTCCATCATCAATGATTTCTCGGAGATCAAAGTTCGTAAGGATAAAGGTTCAATCTATGAACAGTATGTCTGTAATTTCCTCATTCAAAATAGCCCTGCTAATAGTGAACTGAGATTTTGGCGTACTAGGAATGATGATGAAATAGATTTTGTTTTTTTGAAAAACCGCAAACCTTATATTTTTGAGGTTAAATCTCAAATTAAAACTAAGGTTATCCCTGATGCCATGAAAATTTTCATAAGAAATTATCCTAGTACACAAGCTGCATTTATAATCAATGAGAATCTAGAAGATGAAATTGAATACCGAGATGTGCCTGTGAGGTTTATTAAAATTAGCCAGATTGAAGACGATTTAGGATTAAAAGAGATTTTTGAGAATGACTGAAATAAGTTTTAATACAGAAGCTACGGTAGGTTTTGTTAATGGACGATTTAATCCTTCTCGCTTAGAATTAACGCGTTTTAATCAAGCAGAGAAGTTGCCAGATATTTTGGTAGTTAGTGATTTAGATGGTTCTAAGTGGGGAAGTTTTACTGCTGGGTTGAGATCTAATTATCATCCAGAACAGAATCGCAGAAATGCGGAAGCCTTCAATCGTTATTCTGACAGATTTATCGTGGCAGATGTTACTGGCCAGGATGTGAGAATGACCAGGCATTTACAAGATGTCTACGGAGGCTTCGATGTTTTAGATTTCCTAGCGAATGACAGCGGATTGGATCTGCGCGTTAATCAAACTTCTCTGGCACCAAGTAAGTTCTTACAGAGTTTAGACAGCGCAGAAGCTTATAACCCGCATGGTGATTGGGAAACTTTCATCACTAGTTTTTTGAATAAGGATCAATTTTATAAATCATTGCAAGAAGTTTTACATGATCAGGGTTTTACTGAGGTTCAATTCGATGACACTAATCGTCCTCTCTATGTTTATCCTAATTGTCATCAGCTTTTTAGATCTCATCAGCATCCAGGGATAGATGTATCAATTAGCCCAGGGGAGATGAGTGTGGTGACTATAGAAACTCGTAAAGGACAGGGTTTGACTGATGTTGATCGTCTGGTTAGAAATATAAGTAATGAATTACAACATAGAATACCAGGGATAATATATCAAGTAGGCTTGGGAGAGGATTTTGGTTATGCTTTCTTTACTCATGCTGATGAGGATAAGCAGATTTCTAAATCCAGTATTGTTTATGCGATTCTGAAGATTCTGCCTGAGAAGATTGTAAATGCTCTGCGCGCCATCATTTGTATTGGTGATGGAGCTAATGATAGACATTTAGGTTTAACAGAAGTTGCAAGACCTGATAATCAAGGCAAGCCTCTGCCAGTTTATAGGATTATTTCTGGACAGGGTTTGTATGATGCTGATCCAGCTTGGTTGAACAGAGATGCTGGGAATTTAGAATTGGCTCCTGATAGAGGAGATATTGCAGATGCTTTGCACAGAGTGGTTAAGCAGATAGATCTTTAGCTTGTATATTCCAGCGTTGTTTCAGTTTTCCGGCAAAATCTCTAAGAGAAGTTATCTCTTCAATAGAAGACAGCATCTGTGCAGCTTGTCTCTTGATCCCAACTAATGGCACGGCAAGGCTTGCATGAACAGTATCTCGCACTAGATCTGGATTTGAGTTTTTAAGATCTTTCATTTCCATACCAGTACGTATAATTGCATCGAGGCAATTGAAAATCGTGGCGGTGTTGTTAATGAAGGGCTTAGCCTCATCTGTAATCGTAAAAAGCATACCTGGTTGAGAGTCACTAGTATCAATATTATTTGATAGGGTTTTTAATGCCATCGTATTAAATCCACTCAATTGTCCATCGGTCTTAAATTTGTTGTCTATATTTTTTAAAGCAGCTATGTAGCCAAGAGCTGCTGTTTGAACTTGCATGACCAAAGGAAATCGACCTGGAACTCCCTTTTTCAAGGCTGCGATATGTGATTTATCTATTCCAGGGAACTTAATGATTGTTGGCTGAGATTTTGATCCTGACTCATTGCTTGATTTCTTAGTCTTGCTATATATCTCTTGAAACTCAAACCCACCAGTTTCCTTGTTGATAGTGAAGTAACTGTTTTGATGCCCAGCTTCGTAAATTCTAATTTCACCTTTCTTAGGATCTTTGGTGCAGTGATCGTAGCGTATGGTAATAGAAAATGGCTTCTCGCCGTAACCAGAGATTTTATACATTTTGCCTTGTTTAAAGAACTTCGTTAATTCATTTTTGTGAGTCCCAGGTTCAACAAATAACGTTGGCCCGGCATGAAGGTTTCTTAAGGTAGTTTGACTTGCTGCGGTATTTGTAGTAGAGCCTTCTTCTTCACCTGCTTTAATCTCTTTAATACTTAGTTTGGGTAATCTATCAAGTGACCCTTGGATTACTATTTCTCTACCGTCATCTTGCTTAAGCGGAGAGTCTTGATACATAAGTCTTAACTCGCTTGGTATTGTAGATGTGGTTGATTTAATAAGAACCAAGCTCAGATCTTTGGGGTCGAAGGACTTACCCCCACTCGGACAGCTTAAAACTTCTGTGTGAGGTTTGCCTAGGTATGAATATGTATAAGTAATTCGAACCTGACCAGTAATGGCTGCTGCTGCTTTTGCAAAGTATTCCCTTGAACTTGGCGTTGCATACTCTTCAATCACACTCCTTGGAGATATCTCTGCAAAAGCACTATCAAGCTTTCGCTTTGAAGGCTTGGGAGCTTCTGTTCCGTTTGAATGTGAGACTTTTACGGTCATATGATAATTCTAGCAAAATAACCGACAGCCTTATTGTAAAGACAAAATATAGATCGATGTATAATACAAGATAATTTATGGTAATCCTATATAATAGGTAATGTTTCATGGCAGTGTCCACAAATAACTCAATTCCTCCTGCTTTGCGGCGCAACCCTCTTCTCAGATTAATTGCAGAAACTCAGCTGCATCATCAGCAAGAATCTGCAAGATTAGGAGATCAAGAAACTAGGCTTGCGGCGTTACATAAAGCCGTCAGCCTTATTGCCACTAGGCAGGGAATGAAAGCGCTTAAACCAATTCCAACTAAGCCTATTAATTCTAAGTTATCAGAGAAGCTTGTGCAAAAAATTCGTCGCGTTGCTTCAGGGATTTTACAATATTTGAAACAACAGATTGCTGCAGAGCATAAGGATGATATTCCTAATCTAAGTGATAGTGATATGGCAGCTCTGGGAGCAGAAATAATCAAACCTCAGACTGATAAACCAGATGATATATTAGCAAGCATAATTAGTTATTGTGAAGCTGTTGATACTGGATCAAGTTATTTTCAAGCGACTGGATTAAATGCCGATAGCGTGCCTACGATAAGCAAGTTGCGTGAACAGTTACCTCATGTTTTACATCTAGCTACTTGGTATCAAGCTAGTAGCCCTGAGCTGCTTCAGCAGATGCGTAGCGCTAAGCCAGAAGAGTTGCTGAAGAATCCAGTGCTAGTTGCATCAATGGATCTTTTCCATAGCATTATATTCTCTTATAGATTCGCTTGCCCTGAAGACCATAGTATGGCAGGGCTTGCTGATTCTGCTGAGTGCAATGCTTTAACTTCTAAATTAATAGCAGCACTCGAAAACCCTCACGGCAAGCCAGCTCCTGAATTAATACAGAAGCTCCAGGATTGCCTTGATAGTGATACCGATATTAATGTTGAGTTTAGTTCTATTCTGGTGCGGAAAACCTTTGAGAATATTTTAAGGCAAGTTCAACAATCTTCAAATGTAGACAAGCAGAAGTTAGAGGAAATCTTAAATAGTAATCTTGATGCTTTAGCAAAAATATCAGGGATGGCTGTTCAATCTACGCCTAAACTTGCTACGACAGTAGACCCAGACTTGATGAAAAAAGCTTTTGAGGTTGTAGAAGCTTTTGTAGAAATGGAGTCGATACCGCGGAATCGTATTAAGCAAAGTAATGATCTAGGCGAATATTTGAAGGATGAGCCAGATATAACTAATTACATTAATGAACATCGATTAGAAATGATTGAGACCAAATTAAAGATGATAAGAGATTCTATTACTGTTGAAGAACGAGAAGAGCCAAGATCACAATTCGTAGCAACTTCAGTACTGCATGATCATGCTTTAGCTAAAAGAGACGAAGCAATTAATGGTCTTAAAAAACTTCTTCCTGTGATTTACGCTCTTATGACAGGAAGTAAACTCTCTTCAGCTGAAGTAGAGTCTGCATGGGTAGATTCATTTGATGATAATAGAGATGCTGACGGTAAGACCAAAAGAGAAAGAGCTATGGCTAAGTTAGATTCATTATCGAAACCCTCTGTTCTGGGTTTGAGATCTTCGCTTCCTTTACCTCTGATTCTTGTTGATCTCCTCTATGACTATATATTTCGTGATGAAGATCGAGATAAAGCTATAGAGCATTTGGGGACATTGGTGAAACTTTATCAACCGGTGTAGAATAATGATAAGTAAGTTACCATCAGCTATAGAGCCTAATCCACTAGAGTCATGGTTAACTCTGGTTAATAGACAATCTAGAGAAAGAAGTTTAAGACAATCAAGGATTGATCAGGGGATTTCCAGGCTTCATGATACTGTATCGCAGCTTGCTTCTGAGGGTAATATTCCACAGTCTTATGTCGCTACGCCTCCCGCTAAATCAGTTCAGGGATTGGACTCTCGCTCAGCTCCAAAAATTAAATCTAAGGCGAAGCAACTGTCGCGATTCTTAATAGGTGCGATAAACCAATATTTAGGTGATTCATTAAGTCCAGAAATTTATAAGGCTTACATTGCCAGAGCCAAAGTCTTACTTTCGATAGTAAGAGAGTTTAATAAGCAAGACACCTATCTTGATTTAGTTGATTTTGTGCGTGAGAAATTCCCTGAACAACACGACTCACAAGAGATGGTGGCGATTGCACCTGAGTTTATGATTCGCGAAGCTATTGCTAGATTACCTAATTCAGTTGAGGATTTGAAAGCTAATTCTAGTGCCAACTTGCTACTGTGCATGGCAGATTTACATGCCTTGATTTTTGAAATGCATTTAGATTCTACGGGTATTGATAAAGATGCTGGATCTAAAGAGCGAACAGCCTTAGATTTAATTTATGGCAGAGATAATAAGAAGACGAAATACAATACTGTCAGAGCCTTGCATGATGTCATCGATGAGGGTTTAGATCGATATAAATATTGGACAAGATTATTAGAGCAGTTTTACAGTTCTCCTGAAGGGCAGATACCACAGGCGCTTCAAGATGAATTGAACGATAATCTTTACAACGAGTGGTCTAGCTTTCTTGTTATGGCTACTATGCTTGGATCAATCAGCCTAAGTAGTAAAGATCCTGAAAATCACCCACTTAAAGCTACCTTAGAGGAAAGGTTTACTAAGTTAGCAAACCTAAAAAATGACCTGGATTTGTTTTCGAATCCAGAAGCTGACTACGAGCAAATTATCTCCTTAGTAAAAGACTTTGGTAATGGTGCCCCTGGTGACCAGCTAGAAGACTTCTCTCGATACCTAAGTCGACAATCTTTAGGTCTTGGTTCAACCTTTGAGATATTTCGTGAACAAATTTTAGATTCACAAATTCGGATTATGGCATCTACCAAGATAGCAGCTGATGATGGAGACATATCGATTATTGATAATGAAACTTATGCTGCTTATGCGTCAGAGCAAGAATTGCTGTGTCAATATTTACCAATCATATATACTCTGATAACTAAACAGCCCCTGTCTGATCTAGTAGCAACTCAAGCAGTAGATAAATTTTTTAGTATTAAGTCATCAGATGAACTACGTTTAGAAACAATAATAGATAAGTTTTTGAATTGTCGAGAGGAGCTTCTGCCAATATTTACCCTTGCAGTTAAATCTAATATGCCGGTAATATTATCGAAGTTACTTTATGATAGTTTGACTCATGGTGATCATGAGGTTAAAAGTTGCGACAGGAAACGCTTGTTAGCTTTTGTAGAACGTTGGGATTTAGTAAGCAGTGGCGCGGATAATAATTAATTAAGCGCTTAACTAATTATCGCTGGGGAATAATATAATTATAGTTATGAGCAAAGAAACACTAAATTTGGGTGATGATTTTACTCTTGATCCTAAGTATCAGGAGAAGCTTGATGTTATAGAGATAGGTGGCTTGAATGGTGAGGTCATAGATCGTACTGAACACTTCCAGGATTTTTTCCCGAGCTTGGAGGACTTCTTGCGTAGAGCAGTAGAGTATTCACGCAACCCTAATAAGACTGTTAACATGAACTATCTTGATTATGGAATTCATGTGCCACAAGAACTTGGTGTCGAGCAAGAAGCGATAGATTATATTTTGCCCTTCTATAATTCTATAGACAGCAGATCAGGACTGGATTGGCGTAATGTTATGCCCATCACTTTACTACCTGCCGTACTTGGCGCTCTGGGAGCGGTTCTCATTAATCCTAACTTAGTGACTAGTAAATATGGCAAGCGTGCTAACGAGCTTGAAGTTAGAGTGGTTAAGTCTCTGGCTAAGATTCTTGGATTTCAGGATCTTGCTAAGGTGGGTGGCTTGTCTCTGGAAGGTGGCACTAAGGGAAATATGTACGGTTACATCTTCGGTCTACGTAAGGCTTTCCCGGATGTGAAGGAAGATGGCTTGATGGGAATTAAGCAGAAGTTTCTATTTATTAATTCACAGGCTGGACATTTCTCAAATTTTACCAATCTTGCTGCTATTGGAGTGGGTAGAAGAAACTCCATACGCATTCCTTCTAACAGTGATAGTTGCATTAATACTGCTAAGTTAAGAGAGACTCTTGAGAATTGCTATCTGCATGGCATTATTGTTCCTACTATTTTGATTACTGTAGGTACTACCGATGCTTGTGCCATCGATGATGTGAAATCTGTTCGTGAAATTATAGATGAAGTCTCAGCTAAGTATCCAACTATGCATAAACCACATCTGCATATAGATGCCGCCATCGGTTGGGCGATGAGCTTCTTTAATGATTATGATGTTAAGGCTAATCATTTGCATTTCTCTGAATCCTTTATTGATAAGCTTCCTGCTATCCAGAATAAGTGTAGATGTTTGCATCTTGCTGACTCTATTACCATTGATGTACATAAGACGGGCTTTGCTCCTTATAGTTCAAGCTTCTTGATTGTGAAGAATCAAGATGATTTTGAGTATTTAATGTGGGATGCTAAAGAGTTTAAGTATTTTGATCCGAGTGAAGCCAAGATAGCTCCTGTACAGTATTCATTAGAATGTACTCGTAGTGCTATAGGGATCTATGCAACTTGCATGGCATTTAATACCCTCGGCATAGAAGGTTATCAAACCCTTTTGGCAGCAGGCTTGCAATACTCAGATAAACTCAAACAAAAATTTATGAGTTTTAATAATATTGGTGTGATTAATCAATCACTCGGCTTTACTACTTTATTTAGACCTTACCCTAGCTTCGTTAAAGATGCTGAAAGTTTACTAATGCGCGAGATCACAGACCCTGAGTTTAATTTGGAATCTCGTAGATTATCGCAGTTTGTGGAGGATTTCTTTAAGTTTTGGGAATTGCATAAGAAGCCAGATACTCCACTACTAGATTTAGTAAGGGCCGGTGCTTGGGCTCAGTATGATGATCATAGTTATGAATTATCTGCTTGGAAGGCTTATTTACTTAATCCACGTGCTGGACAATATTTGAAACGTTTTGTAGCGGAATTTGTGGCACTGAGAAATGAATACGAAAGACAATTGCCAGAAAAATACTTAAACGAACTTAGAAGTATTTGTGGCGAATAATTCTTTTTATTAAGCCGCGCGCAGCGCAAACGCCGCGAAGCGGCGGAACCCCATATCCCCATTCTGGCTTGAAGGATTTAATAGAAATATTATGCAAAGAGATGAAATGATTATAGTAAACTTAGATCTTAGTGCAAGTTAACATAGATAAAATTGATTATGCGATTATCATTGGCTATTTTCTAATAGTTTCTTGCGTTAGTTTTTTCATTCAGCATAAACAACAGGGCACTGTATTAGAAAACTATTTTTTGGCTGGTCGTAGATTGACCTTGCCCCTATTCGTAGCAACTTTAGTTAGCACTTGGTATGGCAATCTTTTGGGTATTGGTGAGATAGCATTTAAGCACGGGTTAGTGATGTTTTTAACACAGGGGCTTTTTTGGTATTTGATTTATTTTTTCTTGGTGTTTTTTCTAGTAGAGAAGATTCATAAGTCGCAACTTTTCTCTATTCCAGACCAACTCGAGCGAAGTTACGATAAGCGAACTGCTGTGGTTGGTGCTGTAGTTAATTTAATGCTATTGCTTCCTACCGTTTATATTATGTCTCTAGGTCTTATTCTGCAGTGGATTTTTGGTTGGGATCATAATATATCTATAGTGTTAGGTAGCTTAGTGCCACTATTTTATATGTTAACCGGCGGCTTCAAAGCCGTTGTTTATGCTGATTTCATTCAGTTCTTGTTTATGTTTATTGGTATAGCTTTGGTTTTACCGTTTGCATATTTTAAGTATGGAGGCTTTGAGTTTTTGACTTTGAATTTGCCCACGGCTCATCTAAGTTTATCTGGCAATTGGTCTTGGCAATTGATTTTAGCTTGGTTGTTGATTGCTACTTGGACTTTGGTGCATCCAAGTTTTTATCAAAGAATTTTTGCTGCAGAAGATCTTAAAACTGCCAGGCGTGGTGTGTTGTGGTCTATAGTTTTTTGGTTCGCTTTTGATGTGATGATTAGTTTTATTGGTTTATACGCTTTTGCTGCGATGCCAGAGATAGATGCCTCACTCTCTTTGCCGATATTTGCTTCTAGTATACTCCCAGTAGCTTGTAAGGGAATATTTCTCACGGGGCTGATAGCGACAGTGATGTCTACACTTGATTCGCTGAGTTTTTCTAGCTCTATGTGTATTTCATATGATATTTATCGTCGCTTCAAACCGCAAGCTACTGAGCAAGAAGTTATTAAGGTTAATAAGATTGCTTTGATTCTTACAATGGCTCTTGGTTTAGTGATAGCCGTTTACTTTACATCGCTATTGGATTTAATGTATGCTCGTGGTACTCTTGCCATTAGTGCATTGTTGGTACCTTTGATGGGAAGTTATTTTTGGCGCAAACGTTCTTCTCGAGCAGCTTTCTGGTCTATAATCTTAGGATTAATAGGTGCTATTGCTGGATATCTCATTAAAAATTATTGTGGAGTAGATTTAGAGCCGATATTTTTAGGTTTAGCTTTATCTTTCCTAGGTTTTTCTTTGATAAAATGAAGCTCTATGCCTATCAGCAACAATTGGTTTCAACAAATTCATAAAGGACAGCATGCTTTAGGGATGAAGATTAAAGCAGTTCTTTACCACAAGCGTAGTGAATATCAGGATATCTTGGTATTTGAGAATGAAGATTTTGGAACAGTGCTAGTACTAGATGATTGCTATATGCTGAGTGATCTAGATGAGCATATGTATCATCAAGCATTAACTCAGTATGGCATGCAGAATATTCATCCCAGTGTTAATAATCTGAACATTTTAGTTATAGGAGCTGGTGATGGTGGCATAGTGCGTAACTTAGTCAGAGATTGGGCTGAGCGTATATCTCAAGTGACAATGGTGGAGATAGATAGAGAGGTCATAGAAGTCTCTAAACAATTTTTCCCGCAGGTGGCTTGTGAGTTTAATAATCCCAAGTTGGATTTAAGAGTTGAAGATGCACTGGCTTTTATACAATCTGCTCCAGCAGCGAGTTATGATTTGATATTGTGTGACTCAACTGATCCAGAAGGATTTGCCGCAGGGTTGATAGAGGAGGATTTCTATAGAGGTATTCAGCGAGTAATGAAGCCAGATGCAATATTCTGCGCACAATCAGGATCACCATTCTTTCAGAAAGCAGAACTTAATACAGCAAGAAATAATTTAGCTAAGGTTTTTAAGGAAGTGCATACTTATTATGCGCCGATGTTAGTCTACCCTGGTACCATTCACTCCTATACTGCTGCTGGAGCTAAGATTCTTGATAGAAACAACATTGATTTAGGAGATTTTGTTAGAGCAGAAGGAATTAAACTAGTAGTATAGATACTGGAGACAAGTATGCCTAAGGTTAGCATTGTGATTCCCAGTTATAATCGTGCAGACTATATTCCTGCTACGATCGATAGCGTTTTGCAGCAAACTTTTACTGACTGGGAATTAATTTTTGTTGATGATGGTAGTACAGACAGCACAGAGGCTATCCTTGCCAATTACCTCAAGCAAGATCCTAGAATTAAATATTTTAAGCAAACTAATTCAGAGAGAGCAGTCGCTCGTTCTTACGGCATGAAGCTTGCTAGTGGTGAGTATATATGTTTAGTTGATTCTGATGATATTTGGTATCCTGCTAAATTAGAGAAGCAGCTTGCTGTTATGGATACTAATCCTGAATTGGTACTTTGCTATGCTTCAGTAGATAGGATTGATTTAGAAGGTAAGCCTGTGAAAGCTGCTCGTCGTCAGTATCAGGGATATTCAGGTGATATCTATGATGAGTTACTTAAACGCAATTTTATTCCATCAGTTACACCAATGTTCCGTCAGTGCTACTTTGCTCAAGTCGGTGATCAAGTGACAGCATTTATACCTTATGAAGATTGGGATTTTTGGCTACGTTTATCACGCTTAGGCAAGTTTCATCACATTAGAGAAGCACTTGGTGCTTATAGATTACATCCAGGGCAGTCAGTGCAGAATGTTAAGGCTGAGAAGATAGAAGAAGTGACTTTAGCTGTGCTTGATGCCAATATTCTTAATTCTTCATCATTTACTGCTAAAGAAGCTTATAGCCTGGCTTACTTGCGCTTGGCATACTGGTATATTGTTTCTGGAAAGTTAGGTATTGCCAGAAATAAACTATATGAATCATTACAATTCTCACTCAACAGAATCTTGGATTATAGATGGCATGGTTTGTTAATTGCCAGTATACTTGCTTACATATCTCCAAGTTTTGTCAAAAAACTTCTGGGATCGTTTCACTGATGTCAAACCCTTTCTTAAAATTCTTCCTACGCTACCTAACTTACCTAGGTAATATTCCACCGCAATTTCTTATTTGCTGTTTACTTTTGTATTTGGATTTCTCTGCTGGTTATAAGGTGGGCTCACTCTGGTTTTGGGGTTATGCGCTGAATCTTCTAATCAAAAATACTGTTCGTAAAGAAAGACCCCCTAAGAGCGAATGGCGAGTACCGCATGTGAATGGTTGGAGCTTTCCTTCGGGACATTCATTAGTATCTTTTGTACTCTATTGGTCTATCGCTAAATATTTTCTTATACCTATGCCTTATGCTGCTATGTTGTATGCCTTGCCTTTTGTACTTGGTCTGAGTAGATTATACTTGCGTGTACATTTCATAGAAGACGTGCTCGGTGGTTGGCTTATAGCTTATGCTTATTTGTACTTTTTTGAGAGTTCAGTTTTAAAATTTAACGGGCAGTTTTATGAGATCTTTTATAAGGTTTGTCATTGGTTTACCTAATATGTATTTTGCCCGAGAGGCAAAATACATATTAGCTGGAAAATCCTTGCAGTAATTAGCTTATTTTTCAATAAATATTGCTTTAATATGTATTTTGCCCGAAGGGTGACATACATATTGCTACAATAAAACTTCGTTATGTCGGATTTATTTGAGAAACGTAAAACTATAGAACAAGTAGAGGAAGGTAATGAACTAGCCCCTAAGTTTGATGAGCACGGTTTGATATCGGTGGTTACTACTGATTATGAAACTGGTGAATTGCTTATGCAGGGCTACATGAATGCTGAAGCCTTGAAGCAGACTATAGAGAAAGGACAAGCAGTTTATTACTCACGTTCGCGTAAAATACTTTGGCACAAGGGTGCTACTAGTGGACTTTATCAGGACATAGTCGAGATGCGTATTGATGATGATCAGGATTGTGTATGGTTGCGTGTTAAGGTTAGTGGCTCAGGTGCGAGTTGCCATGTGGGTTATAGATCTTGCTTCTATAGAACCGTGCCGAATGGTAAGAGTTTTGATGCTAGTAAACCTATAACATTAACTTATGTAGAAAACGAGAAAACTTTTGATCCTAAGGAAGTTTATGGAGATGTAGCGAATCCTACAATATTGTAGAGAGACCACTATACTAGCCTAATGAAAAATATATTCGTTAACAAAAATAATAGTACGCCTGACTTAGCTTCTGATACACGTTCAGAGATTGCGACTACCTTAGATCGCGTTGGTATGACTGAGGTTGAGCTGCCTGTGCTGATTGCAGATCATAAGGGTGATCTAGCAACTATTCCTGCTCATGTTGATTTATTCGTAAGTCTAGATGACCCTCATGCTAAGGGCATACACATGTCGCGTCTCTACCTTAAAGCGAAGGAATTTTTTCTAAACTATCCTCTTAGCTTCCCTACTTTAGCTAGTCTTAGTGAAGCTATGATAGAAACCCATCAGGATCTAAGTTTCAGCTCTCAAATAGCTGTGAGCTTTGAATATATTATGCGCAAACCGGCGCTTATAAGTGATGTTAGTGGTTATCGATTCTACCCAGTGACTTTATCAGTTACTAGAGGAAAAGATTCTAAGCTTATTTATGAATTAGATATTCAATTAGTTTATTCTAGTACCTGTCCTTGTTCTGCTGCTCTAGCGCGTCAATTGGTCCAAGAAGGCTTTCGTAAGAGGTTTGTGGATAACAAGGATAATATTGACATGGAACAAATATTATCCTGGCTTGGCTCAGAAGAGTCTCAGTTAGCGGTTCCGCATGCGCAGAGAAGTAATTTAGATCTAAAGTTACGTTTCAAGGAAGTATCAGCGAAACTTAATTTAGATTATTGGATTAATAAGATAGAAGATACTCTTGCTACGCCAGTGCAAGCTGCAGTAAAGCGTGAAGATGAACAAGAATTCGCGCGTCTTAATGGTCAGAATATGATGTTTAGTGAAGATGCCGCAAGGCGTCTTAAATTAATCTTGGATCAAGAGACAGCCGTAAGTGATTATAAGATTGAAGTAGAGCATATGGAAAGTTTACATGCACATAATGCTAAGGTAATTGCAGTGAAAGGTATAGAGAGAGGATTGGCGGTTTAATGGCTTGTACGGAACATGGTTGCTCTATAAATCACGGTCATCATCATGATCACAAACCTAGCCCTAGACTTAGCTTACCTAGAGTTGTTTCGCGCCCACAAGTTATTACTAAAACCGAACATCATCATGACAACTGTGGTGTTTGTCATGAGCATAAGAATTTAGAAGAGCAAGGAGTGCTGCCAATTCATAAAAAACTCCACGGTTATGATCATGCCTGTCATGATCATAACTGTGAAGAACACGGTACCCCTCACGGTCATATTCATCACCATCATAAATCTAGTTTGCCGCAAACTAATAATACTTTAGAAACTCTAATTGCTAATAGTGTCATGCCTCAATGGCTTAAAGAATTAATTCTTAACACCTCTTTTTTAACACCCGCTTTCTTTACTAACTATTTTCTCAAAGCCATTCCCTTACCTAGATTAGTTAAAACTTGGCTTGCAGTCACTGCTATGCATCTTACTAATCGTGGCAATTCTAAACTAGGGCGTTTGGGACTTACTTATTTGGCCTCAGGATTAGCTAGTTTGAATAGGTCTAAGCTCACCAGGTTTCTTGCCACTTCTTTTATTGCTTTAATCGAAAAGTTTGCTGGTGATCATAAACCTGCTTCTGCTAAGTCTAGCTATGACAATGCTATTTCAGAAATTAAAACTATAAGTTCTAATTTTACTAAGTCTAGTAAGTGGAAAGAATTAATCCCGAGTCTCTTAAACATCGAGGCTAAGGTGCAGCTAGTTGCCCCAGCAGTAAATTATGCCATTAGTAAATTACCTGGTAAAAACACTGGTAGGTTTGTTAAAACCTGTCTGCAAACTCTTTTCACCAGTATAAGTTTTGTGGGAAGTGACTCTATATTACGTTTATTAGGTAAAACTTTAGGTCAAGAATCTCTAGCATCTGCCGTTGGTGCAATGTGTGGTTGCTGTGGTTCTCCGGTATGTGCAGTAGCAGCAACTGATTCAGCTGTAGCTAATTCATTTTAAGCTAGGGATGTGATGCTGAAGTTTTTCTTACTATTAGTATTTTGTTTGAGTATCAATGCTGTCCAAGCTCATGGTGGTGCTTGTGGATGCTCTTCTTTCTCGAATACAGGTCTTGCTGGTCCCATCATAACGATCCCTGCTTATAACCTTAAGAAAGGTGTTACTAGTGTTAGCTTAGGATTTGGGTTTCATGATTCTGGACGCCTGAGTGGCTCTCAGGTAGGAATTATTAGTGCTGGACATTCTCGTGATGGTGGAGCTCATCATGCTGATGATAACTATGGTTCCTTAGCTCAGACTTTGGCTGTGTCGCACGGTATAACGGATAGAGTTAGTATATCTATGGTCTTACCGTTTATAGAGAGTTTGGATTTCAGAGAAGTAACTGGTGACGGAGTGGTTAAGCAGGGCAATAGCATTGGTTTTGGAGATATGACTATTCTGGCTAAGTATAATTTTTACGATAAGCATAAATTTCAATCAGCATTAATGGCAGGAATTAAACTCCCTACCGGAGCTACTCATGTACAAGCAGATAATCATGAGAGATTTGAAGCTACCAATCAACCAGGCTCAGGTTCATTTGATCCACTATTCGGTATAGCATTCAGTAAGCAGATTAAGAAGGTTGGACTAGATTCTAATTTTATGTATAGGATTTCTACTCGAGGTGCTCAAAATTCAATTATTGGTGATGTTGCTAATTATAATTTTGCACTGAGCTACGCTCTAAATCATGGACATGAAGATGAGTTCCACCATCACCATAAGGAGGGAACCAAAGGCATAATGGAGAAGATCTTCCCTCAGCATATCTTAGGAAATCACTTAGCTTGGGACTTAATTATGGAGGCTAATGCTATTTGGCAGGAAGCTCCAGTATTAAACGGTGCAGTGAATGCTAATCATGGTGGTACTACAGTTTATCTAAGCCCTGGAACTAGAATCGTGGTGAATGATAATTGGGTTTATAATTTTAGCCTTGGTTTGCCTGTAATACAGGAATTGAATGGTATTCAAGGTGGCACGGATTTTATACTTTCGTTTAATGTGGCAACAAGTTTCTAAGTTAGAATATATTTATGTCTCAAACTATAAAACAAGTTCTAATTCTCGGTGGCACTCATGGAGTAGAGCCGCAGTCAACGTATGTGGTAGAAAAACTTGCAGAACATTTTAAGCTGATAGAACAAAACCCACCTGAATTAGATCAATTGTTTAGGCTTTATAGAGCAAACTTAGACTCAGGTCTGGAATTAGTTTTAATACCTGACCTTAATCGTGGCGGTTTAGAGAATAATACTCGCGGTAATGCTCGTGGTGTGGATCTCAATCGTAATATGCCTGCAGCTAACTGGTCACCCAATTACACTAATCTAGCTTATTTCCCTGGAACTCATCCTGCAAGTGAGCTTGAAACACAAGCTTTAGTCAATATTATTCGAAAGAATAATTTTAATCTGATCATTTCCTTGCATACCAATCACTATGTAGCTAACCCTAATCCTCCACAAGTTAATTATGATGGTGTAGCTAATACGACTGGCTATAATGCTGCACTTAAACTTAGCGAGCTCTTAGAATTGCCGCTTACTGATGATATCGGTTATGCGACTCCAGGTTCGCTTGGTAGTTACGCTAAGGACTTAAACATACCCTGTATTACTTTAGAGATGGACGATCAATTCTCTAATGAAGGAGCTTGGGGTAAGTACGGATATACCTTAGCTAATTTTCTTGATTCTTCTACGCTATAATCTGTTCTATGTCTATCACCGCGATTAAATCTAGCCAAGCGACTAAGGCAATAATTCTTGGTTCAGGAGTGAGTGTTTTAGATGGTCAAAAGCCTAGAACTTCTATCCCCTATAGCGAAATTCCCAACTGGCCTCTTGGTAAGGTTAAAGGTCATAAGGGTGTATTGGATATCTATGATGATATTTGGGTTTTGCGTGGGCGGGCTCATGTGTATGAAGGGTTCACTTGGCAGCAAGCTTGTTTCCCAACTCAATTCCTTATAGATAACGGTATTAAAGAACTAATAGTCACTAATGCAGCTGGTGGTATTAATCCAGAATATGAGATTGGTGACCTGATGCAGATTACTGCTTACTTGAACTTCATTCGTCCAGGCATGGAGAGAGGTAATCTAGAAGCGCTGTTACAGAAACCTACTAAGATACAGAGTGAGCTTATCCCCGGTATAAGACATGGAGTTTATGTAGCGGTGCATGGTCCTAATTATGAAAGTGATGCTGAGGTAGCGTTGTTTCGTAATCTGGGAGCGGATGCCGTCGGTATGTCTACAGTGCCTGAATTAGAAGTTGCTTTGAAACATAATATTAAAGTTACTGCAGTTAGCATTATTACCAATGTTTACGGTAAAACTGAAGATCTTGGGCATGAAGGTGTTTTAGCGGTAGCAAAACGGGCAAGTGATAAGTTGACGAGTTTATTAGGGATAAAGTAAAAACGTCATCACGAGGAGCGCATAGCGCGACGTCGTGATCCAGTCATATAATTTTGTAATTAGTCTGGATTGCTACGCCGCTTTGCGGCTCGCAATGACGAGACTAGGTAACGCCTGTTATAATTATACTTTCATGGCTAAATTAACTGTACTAACTGCCTATGATTTCAACACTGCAAGAGCACTTGCAGAGGCTGGTGTAGATTATATTTTAGTTGGTGATTCTTTGGCGATGGTGGGCTTGGGATATCCAAGTACTAAGAAAGTAAGTTTAGGTGAAATGCTTATTTGCACTAGAGCAGTGAAGCGTGGTGCAGCAAATACTAAGATCATTACCGATATACCGCTACGTGCGATTAATAAGTCCATCACAGATTCTATCGATGCTGCCCGTAAAATAATTAAAGCTGGAGCTGATATCGTGAAGATAGAAAACGCTGAGAAAGAGACTTTGAAGCTTATTGAGAAATTACGTGAGGAGCATATAGAAGTTATGGGTCATATAGGCTATACTCCCCAGAGTTTTGATAAACCAGTCTTAGTGCAAGATAGAGATCAACTTATCGCTGATGCTGTACGACTTGTAGAACATGGAGTGATGGGCATAGTCTTAGAAATGGTCCCTAGTGATATAGCAAGAGAGATCACTGAACTACTCTCAGAGAAGAACATCCCTACTATCGGTATAGGTGCTGGATCTCACACCACTGGTCAGGTATTGGTTTCCGACGATATGCTTGGTCGCTATGACTTAATCAATCCTAAATTCTTACGTCGCTACTCTAATCAATATCAAGATATGGTTAAATCATTTCAAGAATATATTGCTGATGTTAAGAGTGGAAGCTTCCCTAATGAGTCGGAATCATATTAATTACGCTGCCTGAGCAACTAAAGGAACTGACGGTTTAGCTAGTTTAACTGCTGCAGCTTGTTTTATGTCAGTATCATGATATTTAATCTTCTCGCCGTCATTGGTTTTTCTAGATGAGCGATTGAGATATACAGCTACACCGATGTTATAGGCTGCCATTGAGAAGTTACTCCATGGCAAGATTAGGTTAAGCATTTTAGCTGGTATAAATCTTTGAAGCATATCCATTACAGTGTTAATTGATAAGAACATTGCCGCGATATTTGGATCTGGATCTTCATGCGCAAATAGAGCTATATCTGCTATAGCGCCACCGGTATTGCGCATGGTGCCACCCAGTTTGTAGAACAGCCCCTTACCAGCTTTATCCATATAGCCAAGCACAGATCCTAGTATCATGAGATAGCCACTAAGTGCGTCAGTATGTCCCTTGTCTCGTTTCTTATCGCCAGCAAACAGCTCTTTAATTGCATTTAAGCCACTGGCTTGAAGGAAAGCTTCAAATCTATCCCTATAGTCACCATGCTTGCTATTAAATAATTCTTTTATAGCAGATAAATTAAAGCGCCCCATAAATTCTTTAGCCTTGCTTTGAATGCTTTCTAGCGTGAATCCAGTTAAGAACCTTCTTTCCTTACCAAAACCGCCAATTATATTTTCATGAAATATTTTTTTCATAGCATTCATGTTGAGATCAAAATCTTGTCCCATAGTAGGTTTGGCGCCATCCTTCACTGTGACATCGATACCAAGTTTTTGTTTGGCGAGCTCGTTAAATATACCTTCTTGAGATCCTACTAATTGAGAGATCCCTAATCCTATACCTCGTGCTAGTCCTAGATCTTCTACCCTATTCTCAGCTAAGATAAATATAGGTTCAATAAACCTGGAGAAGGCTTCAATGAAACGATTCTTCTTAAGTGCTTCTATCGTTTGTAGAATACAATTAGAGACCAATGCTACTTTAGAAACGTTAAGAGCTGTAGTGTCAGGGTCTGCCCTCTTGTTATTATTAGAGTGAAATAAATGGTAAGCACAAGCCCAGAGATGGAAGAGTGAGGAGATAGTAGCACCACCTATCGGAACAAACTTGAGTAAACCATCATAGATCGCTGGTAGAAGACTTTTCTCTTCTGGTGTTTTTGTTTTCTGTGATTGATTGTTTGGTTCTGGTGATTTTGGCTGTTCGGGAATTGCTGTACTTTCATCTATTCGCGAGTCTATAGGTTTATCCTGATCCGGGATAACATAAGCAGGGCTATTTATTATTGGCCCAATAACAGTCATTATTATCTATACGACAAAGCTCCAGTTTGGTTAAAACTAGGTGTGATTTGTCAATATGTAATGATAGCATGTGCAAAACCTAATAAAAATGGCGTTATTATGGGAGAAAGACGTCCTATAATAAGCTTATGTCTCCTAATCCTTTACTTAATTACACAGAATTTGTACCTTATCAACAGATTAAAGCAGAACAAATAGTACCTGCAGTGAAAGAGTCTATTACTAAGGCTCAGGCTGAGCTTGAAAATATTTTGAAGCTTTTAGACAAGCCGCTAACTGAATTAAACTTCACTAATACGCTTCATGCCTTTATTGAGATGGAAGAAATAGTGGAGAAGGTTTGGACTCCAGTGCAGAATTTACTTAGCTTAATGGGTAGTGATGATATTCGCGATGCTGCTAATGAAGCGCGTCCACTGATAGTAGAGTTCTTTAATAACTATGCTTTAGATCCGCGTGTTTATAAATTGATCAAGAAATATTCTGAGAGCCCTGATGCTAAGTCTCTGAGAGGCGAAGCGAAGCGTCATCTTGAAAACACTCTCAAGGATTTTAAGCTCTCTGGAGCTGAGCTTGAAGGTGAGGCTAAGGAAGAATTCAAGAAGCTTAATCTTCAGCTTTCTGAGCTTAGTCAAAAGTTCTCCGATAATTCTACTGATTCTAAGTTTGAACTGATTATCACTGACAAGAAGGATCTTAGTGGCTTACCGGAGGATATTGTGAAAGGTGCTAAGCGCAAGGCTGATGAGCTGCGCGAAGAAGGAGCGAAGATCCAAGAAGGCGCTTGGGTATTTAATTTAGACTATCCTTCTTATGGTCCTTTTATGAAGTTTGCTGATAATGGTGCGTTGCGTAAGCAGATGTATGTTCAGTACTTATCACAAGGTACTGATAAAGCGACTAGAGGCATACTCGGAGCTGATAAGCAGGATTCTCTGAACAATGAGCCACTGATTAAAGAAATATTTCAGGCTAAATTACGCAAGGCTAATTTATTGGGATTTAAAAGTTACGCGCATGTTTCACTTGAAACTAAGATGGCGCCTAGTCCTGAAGGCGTGAAGACCTTCTTAGAGAGACTTGCAACCAAGTCAAGAGCTTTAGCTGAACAAGAATATGCTGAGCTAGTAAAATTTCAGAAGGAAATTAATTATCAGAACACTGAGAATAATCCGAATAAAATTTATCCTTGGGATAAGGAATATCTTTCTGAGAAACTGCGTAAGGCTAGATATGATTTAGACAGTAATATAATTAAGCCATATTTTGAATTAAGAAACACAGTTCAGGGTATGTTTCATATAGCTGAAACCCTTTATGGGATTAAGCTACAACAAGTGCAGGGAATTGAAACCTGGCATCCAGATGTTGAAGTTTATGAAGTCTTAGATGCTGGCTCTAAGGTAGGTACTTTTTATATGGATCTTTATCCTCGCGATATCAAGCGCAATGGTGCTTGGGTTATGCCTCTAGTCGCTGCTTGTGAACGTAGTGATGGTTCCAAAGTCTTACCGCAATGTGCTTTAGTTTGTAATTTAACTAAGCCGCATCCAGATCAACCCAGCTTGTTGACGCATGTTGAAGTTGTTACTTTATTTCATGAATTCGGACATGCTCTGCATCATTTGTTTTCTAAGGTTAAGCTTGAACCGCTCTCAGGAACTAATGTTGAGTGGGATTTCGTAGAGTTACCTTCTCAGTTAAACGAGAACTTTTGTTGGGAGAGAGAATCACTTAAGACCTTTGCTAAGCATTATCAAACAGGAAAGAATATCCCAGATGAGTTACTAGACAAGATGCTTGCTGCTAGGAACTTCAATGAGGGATTGGCTTGTATGAGACAGTTAGAGTTTAGCTTGTTTGATCTGGCGGTTTACATGCGTGAAACTGACAGGGACTATCGTGAGCCGTTAGAGATACTGCGTGAGATAGTTGCTAAGTATGGTTTGTTTGAAGTTTGGGAGGGTACTAACTTCCCTTGTGCTTTCTCACATATCTTCGCTGGTGGTTATGCTGCTGGTTACTATAGTTATAAGTGGGCTGAGGCTCTAGAGGCAGATGCCTTCTCTAGGTTTAAGTTAGCAGGAGTGCTTAGCTCAAGTGTAGGCAAGGATTATCGAGAGAAAATTCTGGAGAGAGGTGATAGCGTACCTCCTATGGAATTATTTAAGGATTTTATGGGGCGGGAGCCTAGGGAAGAAGCGTTATTGGAACGCATGGGGCTTGGAGTATAAATATATCTAAGTTATTACCGTCCGGATATTATTTTATGTTAATATTATTGCTCGATGTCATTGGACAGATCCGAGTTACAGATGCTTCAAACTAGTTATGCCAAGCTAGGGTTAGATACTTCAAGACGCTTAGTTGTTGATAAAGTTGAATCAAGCAGTTCAAATTACAGATTAGCTAATAACTTAAAACAAACTTTAGTAGCTATAGATTCTCTTATTCGCTTGGATATGGAACGATCAAATGACAATCATTCTCGTAAGGATACTTTTGCTGGCGATGTTGATGATCCGTTAGAAGACTTTAGTTCTTCTGCTTACGATCAAGTGAGCCGTAATATAAGTGAAGCCTTCCGAGCTTATAATTCAGCTATCACGGAATTTATGACAAGGAGTCGTAATGGAGGAGTAGATCCTAAATTAAGAGAAGTTTTTGTGAAGACAGGAAATTTTCTTACAGGTGAATTAGAGCCTTTACTTGCTGATAAGGACAAGAAGTCACTAGTAGATCTCAAACCTTTACATTCAATAGTGACGCAAGAATATTACTCTAATTTAATTTTCAAGCCTCCTGGATTACAGTTTACAGATGCTTATTCTGAATACAATGACTATATTGATGCAGATTTTTTGCAGGAGTTTTATAAACGCATGGGAGATTATTGCCAAACAGAACTATTTCCGCAAATTTTAGATCATGGTTATAGTCTGCCACAAAGAATAGTCTGTGATTTGCAGCATGATGATATAGTGACTTTGGAATATTCTCAGGGAACACCTCGCCAAGCAGAGCAGGCTTTTTGTTTGGAATTTCACGACCAATTTATTAATAAGCTTTATGATATTGGCTCAGAATTGTTCAGAGAGCGTGATGTAAATCTTCTTAAAAATCAGGCTATTAAAGAAAGGTTGTTAAATCTTACACTAATTGCTGTTTCTCCAGAAAGTCTTTCATCTATGAGTAAAGCATCAGAAGGTTTGAGAGCATCTTTAGAGAAGACCGATTTATGGAATATTGCTGATTATATTGGGATTGATGGCTTCAAACTTAACCCCCTAGAGAATCTAAGATATAGTTCATATCTAAGCTTATTTAAGTCTGCACAGAATGTGATAAGTAATTTCATTGATGAATATAAGGACGGAGTACTTTTAAGTAGAGGTCACAGTGAAATGATTCAGCATCTTAGGAGGGCTACTGCACTGATTGGGGCTATGCTGGGTTCAGATCTAAGTCGACAGAATCCAGACTCTGAATTTGATACGGTAGTTTTGCATAAAATTGGTTCAATGGGTGCAACCATTCAAAAAATTGCTGATATTTTAGAAAAATATTGTGGCAAAAATCAGGATCAAGCTCAATCTAAGACCTCAAGTTTGGCTGAAAGTGTTCTATGGAAACTTATTAATTTTATTTATCAAGATGGTAATCGTGGTGTAATTAAATATTTTAATTTAGGTGGTGATGATTTAGATTTAACCCAATCTCAATTGGAAGAATTAACACTTAATGATACAGATCGGGATGATTTCTGTAAATTGTTTGATGAAGCTATGTATTCTGTGATTAATAAAATGCTTCTTAGTATTGATCCTTTGGAATTACGTAATTTAGCTTGTGTTTACGGTGATATTAAAATCTTGTCTGTTGATAATGGAGTTAATGATAATGGAGCTAAAAGGCCTGAGGTGCAGGTTCCTTGCATGCAAGTGCATTGTTTATTCAAAGATAGCGACGAAGAGTATGGCGAGCACTTTTTGCAACGCCATAGTGAAGTTATAAGTACTGCACTTGACGAGGCTAATGAGATTTTTGCAGCTGGTATAAGAGATGCTTTTGGGGAGATTGATTGGTCCTTGCTAGAAAAAGAAACGGTTATCCCAATAAATATTGGTTTTGATTTAAGTGGATTATCGACAGCTTCCCCTGCATTTAGCGTAAACTAGAGAAATTAAATAATCTCTGATACTATAAAGCCATGACACAATTTTTGATATTAGCTTGCGATGGTGAAGATGTATTAGAACAGAGGATGGCTTGCCGTGAGGAGCATATTAAGCTTATCGATAAATTACGCGATGAAGGTAAGGCAATAATGGGAGCTGCTTTATTAGATGAAGAAGGCGAGATGATGGGTTCGACTCTTCTTCTCAATATGTCTGAAGAAGAAGTGCAAGACTATCTTGATATAGAACCTTATATGGTTAATGGCGTTTGGGAAGAAGTAGAAGTGATGCCATGTAAGATAGGCCCTAGCTT
>CAYPGT010000006.1:0-31743 GCA_964410425.1 uncultured Gammaproteobacteria bacterium | reverse complement strand
TTAATGGCGTTTGGGAAGAAGTAGAAGTGATGCCATGTAAGATAGGCCCTAGCTTTATCCAACAGATGAAAGCAATCTAAATAAAGTATCGTATAATATCAATATGTCTAAACTAACTGTTGAGCTTATAACTAAAGATCCTCCAGGTTCAGAGAACGAGATAGGATTGAATGAGCGTAAGCCTAATGAGTCACAGTACTTCTTGGGTGATAAATTATTACAAATATATCTTGGACCTAAGTCTAGTTTAAGCTTGGCAAAAATTCGCAAGCGTATTTCTGATGTAGATTGGAAAGCAGTCTCAGAGACTGAAGTAGAGCTTAATATTGGTACTCTTAAGGCTGATGAAGCAGAAGCTGCTTATGAGATGATCTATCTCAAGAGTTTTATTTTTGATAAGTACAAAACTTCAGCTGCTGAGAGACAAGTACAAGTTAAGAAAGTTTCTCTCAAGCCTAAGAAACCAGAAGGTATTGACTCAGAGTTGCGAGATGAGATTATTAATGCAGTTAAGTTTTGTCGCGACATAGTTAGTTCTAATGCTAATTCTATAACTCCTGGACAGATGCAAGAGTTTGCTGAAGATGTAGCAGTGAGTTCTAAGCAGATTAAGTGTAAGGTTATAGATTCCAGTCAAGCTAAGAAGCTTGGCATGGAGTGCTTATTAGCAGTAGGAGCTGAGAGCCTGAATAATGCTAGTACTGAGTATCATCCCCGCATGGTAGTGCTAGAGTTCAAAGGGGCTAAGACTCCTAAGACTGATGCTGCTAAAGCTAAACCTAAGAAGGAAGAACATATAGTTTTAGTTGGTAAGGGTATAACTTTCGATACCGGTGGACTTTGCCTCAAACCCACTCAGTATATGCTAGACATGAAATCCGATATGACTGGATCAGCAGTGGTGCTATCTGTGTTCAGGGCATTAGCTAAGTCAGCTAATAAGATTGGTTCTCATATAAAGATTACCGGAATCATGGCACTGACTGAGAATGCTTTTGGTGGAAGTAGTTATAAACCAGGTGATGTGCTCAGAGCCATGAATGGTAAAACAGTAGAAGTGATAGATACTGATGCCGAAGGACGTTTAGTCCTGGCAGATGCTTTGAGTTATGCTGCTACATTGAATCCTGACAAGATTATTGATCTAGCAACTCTTACGGGGTCTATAGTTTCTACTTTAGGAGAGGTCGCTGCTGGTGCTATGGGTAATAGTGATGAATTATTTAAGGCTGTAGAGAAATGCTTCGCTAAAGAAGGTGAGAATATTTGGCAGATGCCGCTCTATGAATACTATAAAGATTCACTTAAGTCGGAGATCGCTGATATCAAGCATTGCAATACTAAGCCCGATGCACTTTGTGCTGGAATATTTTTACGTGAGTTTGTGCCAGAATCTGCTCAGTGGCTGCATTTAGACATCGCAGGTGTTGGCTTCTTAGAGAAAGATGGTCTTTGGGCTTATAAGGGTGCAACTGGCTTTGGAGTGAAGGGGTTGCTTAGATACCTGGTGTCTTTATAGTCCAATCTTAGCGAAATCGTCGTTTTAGATATAATATAGCTAATCTAATCGCTATTTTGGGTATAATATAGCTAATGAGTCTATATATTCCTAGAGCCCAAGAAGCTGAGCTAAAGAAGTTTTTAGCTTCTGATCTTTATCAAGTGGCCATTATTTATGGAGCTAGGCGCATCGGTAAAACTACCCTAGTTAGAAAGTTTCTGGATTCAGCGAAAAAGCCTTATTTATTAAAAAGTGGTGATGACTCAGAAGTGCAAAACATCTTATCGCAAAACTCTACTAATGTACTGAAAAGTTTCATTGGTAAGAATAAATTAGTTTTTATCGATGAAGCTCAAAGAATAGAGAATATTGGTTATAGTTTGAAAATATTAGTTGATTCTAATCCAGATCTCAAAATTATTGTCACGGGTTCTTCATCTCTAGATTTAGGTAAATCTATTGGAGAGCCACTTGGTGGCAGAGCTAAGGTTATTAGGGCTTTTCCAATATCGCAGCTAGAATTAAATGATATTGAGAATATCACTGATACTAGATCTAATTTGGAATCTCGTTTAATTTATGGAAGCTATCCCATTATCGTTACACACGAAGACAATCAAGAAAGACGAGATTATTTATTGGAGACTATAGATTCTTATTTATTAAAAGACTTATTAGAGTTTGATGGTATTCGTAATTCTAATAAAATCAAACAGTTGCTTAGGTTGATAGCTTTTCAAATTGGTAAAGAGGTCTCGCATACTGAGCTTGCTGCTCATCTTGAGTTGAATAAAGATACGGTTTCTAAATATTTGGATTTGCTTGAAAAGGCTTTTGTAATCTACTCTAGGCAAGGTTTTAGTCGTAATCTTAGATCTGAGATCACCAGGAATTACCACTATTGCTTTTATGATAATGGAATTCGCAATGCTCTTATTAATAATTTTAATCCTTTAGGTATGCGTGATGATATTGGCATGCTTTGGGAGAACTATATTATTACTGAAAGATTTAAAGTTAACGAGCTTACCAATAGGAAACCTACTAGTTATTTCTGGAGAACTTATGAGCAACAAGAAATTGATTTGATTGAAGAGATGGATGGAAAGCTCTCAGCTTTTGAGATTAAGTACAGTAAAAAAAATCATAAAGCACCCAATCAGTGGACTAAAAATTACCCAGAAGCAAGCTTTGAGTTAATTGATAAGGAGAATTATTTAAACTACATTACGTAGTTTTAACGGTCAACTTCTTCTGCAAATCCTCATATAACTTAGTTGCAGCAGGCGTTGGCACATTGAATTCTTTTCCGCGTCTTACTACGACACCAAGTAAATCATCTAACTCTATCGCTTTACCACGCTGATAGTCTTGTAACATCGAAGTGCGGAAGTCATACCACTCTGACACATCAGTTCTCTTCATATGATTTATATCGACGTCATCAGCTAGTTTATAACCTTGTGCTTGAGCTACAGCCTTGACCTCTGCCATCACTGATTGGATGGTATGCCTTATCTTCGGGTCAGCAAGTAGAGGTCCTATGGTCATCTCGTAGAGCACACTAGTCGGATTAAACGCTGCATTCCAAACTAGTTTAGACCAGAGGTCTATAAAAATTTGCGTTCTGATTTTCACATGGATATCTGCTGCTTTAAGTAAGTCAGAGAGTTGTTTTAAGCGATCCGACTCTTGACCATCTAGCTCTGAAATTATTAATCCATAGTCGCCCTTCTGAATATAAATCCCAGGTTCTAAAACTTCAGCTGCAATATTAGTCAAGGCTCCGATAGTGTGCTTAGCTCCGAGTATAGAAGCGATGCGTTCTTCATTCTCTACGCCGTTTTGTATTGAAACCACTGTTGTATTAGAACTTAATTTCTTCTTGATATCCTCACAAGCTGCAATAGTATCCTTAGACTTAACACAGAGTAAAACGATAGTTAGTTCATTTGGATCTATATTATTAATTTCAGAATATGATGTATATAGATTTAAGTTATTGACACGAATAATGCTCTCTTGCATTTCACCAAGAGTTTCTTTCTTACAAATCAGTTTGGAACCTTGATGCTGTAAGACTTTTAGGGTCTCACCGCGTGCGATAAAACTTAGTTTGAATTTGGGGTTAGTATCATGATATGCGGCAAGTTTGGTTCCGTAGAAGCCACCAACAGCACCGACACCATAAATAATAATGTGCATGATATATATTATCTCACGCCCGTCCTTTAGACCTTACACATTTTGGTATACATAAGAGTGTAAAATGTAAAGGACGGGCGTGAGATAATATTAAAATGGACTATCAAGATTTGCTAACAAAAAAGTTTTATCACAATACTGTAGAAGAGTACTTGCAAGCTTTAGTTCTTTTCTTATTACTTTTCACGATTTTCCGTATTTTTCGTCATTTTATACTGGGCAGAGCCAAGGTTCTTGCTACGCGCACTGCCACCCAGCTTGATAACAGAATAGTTGATGCGCTCGAATCTGTTAATCCGCTTTTTTATGATTTCATAGCTTTGTATATTGCTTTTCATAAACTATATTTTCCTGAAGCTTTTCACCACATTCTTAATAAGGTATTTTTCACCTTTGTTATCATTCAGATTATTTTTGTTTCACAGAAGATTATTGAGTATTTTATACATAGATTATTTAGTCGTAGAAAGAAAAAAGATGCGAATTATCAAACTTTATTTGGTGGCTTAAGTTTGTTTGTTAGGTTGATTCTTTGGACTGTTGGTATTTTATTAGTCCTCTCCAATCTTGGAGTCAATGTCACGTCATTAACAACAAGCTTGGGTATTGGTGGTATAGCTGTGGCACTTGCCGTACAGAATATTCTTGGTGATATTTTCAGTTCGTTTTCGATTTACTTCGATAAACCATTTGAGGTAGGGGATTCTATTGTCATTGGGGATCATAGGGGTACGGTCAAGAAGATTGGTCTGAAAACCACTAGAATAGAGTCTGTAGACGGTGAAGAGCTTATCGTTTCTAATAAAGAGCTGACTAGCTCACGCATTCAGAATTATAAGAGAATGCAAAAGCGCCGTAGCCTATTCATGCTCAAGGTAGATTATTCTACTAGTACTGAACAGTGTAAGCTTATATCGCAAATCATCACTAAGATTTTTGAAGAAGTGGAGAATGCTGATTTGGATCATGTGAATTTCTTGGAGTTT
The DNA here is from genome assembly GCA_964410425.1 of uncultured Gammaproteobacteria bacterium. GTDB lineage: Bacteria > Cyanobacteriota > Vampirovibrionia > LMEP-6097 > LMEP-6097 > CAYPGT01. The sequence continues at coordinate 27,051 of CAYPGT010000006.1, read as the reverse complement.
GGGGCTTATAGTTTGAATTTTGAGGTGGTTTATTTCCATCTTTCTGGAGATTATAATGAATACGCTCATGTCAGGGAGATCATTAACCTGCGCATTAAAGAAGAATTCGAGAAAGCTGGAATAGAGTTTGCAATTCCGACACAGAAGAATTTATAAAATCCAATAGACTTGTGAATTTTTAACTTAGGCTTAACTTGCGTTTGTTATTAACCTATTGTCCAGTTTTCTGGACAATAAAAGTGGGGATATATGGGCTTAAACTCAGTAAGTGAGACAGAGCAAAATCCAGAATTGATCAGAATGGCAAGAGAAGCTCTGACCAGAGCATCTCAGGCGAAAGAATCCAGTTCTGAAGGGGATAATAAGCAGCTCGCTAGTAATGATACTGACTATAAAGTAAACAGTGACTATAGTTCAAGCAAGTATCAAGTACCTTCGCGTTTTGGTAATAATGTGCCCCTTGCCCCTTCTGCTGACAATAAAATTAAAAGCCCTTCCAGTCAAGAATGGTCAGGAAGAGGTGCTGAGGCTGTGAATGTTCATAATGCTACTGCTGATAGTGGACAGAAAGCTGGACGCGATAATTTAGAGGCTGCTACACATATGTTGGACGGGCAGCTTGATAATAAGGACAATACTTTTGTGAATTTTACGGATAAAAGCGGCAAACAATACGAAGCTTTTAGAAGTAAGAATGCCACTGGTACTTATTATGGTTTTAGGTCTCCAGAAGATAAAGTTTGGCAAGACTTAAAGCTTGCACCGGTAGATCATCTTGAATTGCAAAAACGTTTAGATCGAACACATGATAAAAAACTTCAAGACATTGATCGAGCAGGCACTTACGAGAATTATAAGCTTAATCAGAAAGCACTGGGTGAAATTAATGACCTGAATGATATGCATCGTGATGAGAAAGGTGAGCCTAAGGCTAACTTAGACAGCAGTCGCAAAGAAGCTTTGCTGAAGCTAGAAGCTTTGCAGTCTAATGCAAAGGAGTTAAATTCCATTAAGCATGAACATCCAGAATTAATTTCAGATCTAGTTATAAATAGATTTGATAAGGCTGCTCAAATTATTGGTAATGATCAACTAGCAACCGAAAAACAAAATTTACAAAACGAATTAACTAAGCTTGGTGCTAAGGTGACAGAGCATGGTTATGATTTTAGCGAAGTGAAGGACAAAGCTACCCTGATTGCTAAGCTTGATCAAGCTAATCTTGCGATAGATACTAAGATTGATAAAGTTCGTAATGCTGCTCAGAGGCTGGATAATAGTGAACAAGCAGAATATACACGGATCAGCGAAGAAGCCAAGGGGATAATGAAAAAGCTAGAAGCAGAACATACTAAGAATCCAGAATTACTGAAACTACAAGAACGTTATAAGGAGGTTTCAGGAGCTCTCGATCAGGATAAAGGTAAATATTCTTTAACGCAACTCAGGGCATTTAGAAGCTATTTAGATAGTGAAGGCTGGACTAATAAGGTTCAAGATAGCTCTAGAAAGCTGTCTGAAGAAGCTACAGACAAAGTTGCAATTAAGGTCTTTGCTAATAATGAAGAAGCTAAGCTAGTAGAGTCACTAAAAGCTATGCCAAACAATTCTAGGCTGCATGCTCAAAGAATAGATGGTTCAACTATTAATTTCTATACTAAAATTAACGGAAATATTTATCGTGATAATGGTAGTTTTTATGCTGAAAAACTTAACCCTAAGACTTATATGCCATACCAGTCTGATACCAGATTCATAATTCAGCAGCAAGAACAACACAGTGGCTATGAGGCTTACAGGGTCGATTCTCGTAATGCAAGCAGTCGTATTATTCCTTACTATGATGAGCAGTCTAAGCTTACGAAGGTGTTTGCAGTTAATGAGGATAGCGGCAACAAAAAATATCAAGAGATTCAGGCGATGAGAGTCGATCGCGCTAATATTGATGCCTATCAAATCAAAGATGGCATCGAGGATAAATATTATATAGTTCCTAAAGATGCTGCAAATAAAAACAGTCTCTGGGAGCTTAAACTAGCTTCGGGTCAATATGGCTTGATTAGCGCTTCGCAAGGCAATTACAGACCAGATGGTGCTAGAACAACGATCGTAGACGGATTGAATTTTAGCTTTGATCAAAATGGCAATCTAATAGGTCTAGCTGTGCCACCAAGCCGAGCCCAGGGGCTTGTTTATGAATCGGGTCAGTTGAATGAGGCTAGGAAAAAGGCTTTCCTGGATTAGTTCTTATCAAATCGTGAGGCATTGCGAAGCATGGATTGGCGATGCTTTTCTATATCATCATAAGCTTTAGCGAGAATTGCTATTGTATTGAAGGAGTCTCCTGATTTATATTGAGCGTCGTCCTTGCCTATTTCAAACTTATATTTGAAGGCTTCAGACAGGATAGTTACGGCTGTTTCGCCGAATAATTTATTAGCAACTACTCTTTCTATGTTTCTTCTCATGGATTGAGTCGATTGATCGTAATGAAGAATTTCTAAGTATGTGTTTATCAATTTAAGTGCTGTGGGCAAGGTGTAATGTGACCAACCAGCAGCGATAGCCCCTACTGTAAAACATGCTAGAGGAGCGCTTTTCACATTAATTCCAAAATCTATTATTTCATCTAAGCTAACTTTAACGCTAGTTTCCTTACGTAAGTTTTGAACTACGAAGTTATCATTCAGTGCGCCTGGTCGTTTAGGATCTTTCGCGTCTAATACATACATCGCAAATTCACGTAAGTCTAGTATGTAATCCCAGCCATCCTTGCCTCTAACGGACCAGCTCTTATTAGCAAAATCTGTTTTAGAAGTTTGTCGCAAGATTTCATAGAGGATATCGCGTCCATTACCACTGCGTTGTAGGATTTGTGTATCTTGCTCTCCTTTCGCAAAATTAAAGAAATCAGCTGCTGAGTCTTTGAAGTATTTTGGCGAGCTATTTTCAGATCTTTTATTTGGAGCTTCTTCCTGTGCTAGTAATTGACCAATGCCAGCTTGAGGCAACGCTAAACCCAAGGCTCCAAGCACTGTGGCCGTTTGTAACCAATTTCTGCGACTTAGATTAGTATCTGTTGTATTTATTTTCATGATAATGTCCAGGATACGGGACATTATAGCAAATGTGAAACAAGCGCTTATATAATAGGTTTAAGCCTAATTATTCCTGGATTATGTATAATAGCTATGAATATTTTAGCTTGAGGATGACTGTGGATTTGGTTCGCCTATTAAATTAAAAATACGAGCTAATGTTTGTTCAGGTACGACTAAGCCTCGACTTAGTATATAAATCAACTCAGATGCTTCTTGTTTGTTTATAGAGTTTTGCCCTAGAGTAACTGTGACTATATTCCGTATAAGATTTGTTAATGGCTGATTATTCAAAGGGGTCATGACTTGTCGAAAAATATCGGCGATAGGATCTGTTGGAGCGTCTTCATTGTGATTGACTTTCGTAGCTTTGATTAATATCAATTTATATTTAGCAATAATCTTGTTGACTGCATAATCGGGGTTAGAGAAATCAAGTCGATCATAGCGCTCTTTCCTTAATGCTTGGGCTAGACCTATTGTTTCTGAACTTAGGTTTGAATTTTGTAATATGAGATCATCTACTGCTTCAAGATTAATTGTGTCACCGTGCCCTATGATGTCTTCTGCCATGTTATATACTTTTCTTAAGTTCTCTATGTTTGCTAGATCTACATCATTACGCTTCAATGTTTGTAATTGTTGTATTGCATCTATACTACAGCCTGTTAAGGGTTGAACAATACTCGAATGCTTTATGCTGAGATACTGAATAGTTAAAACTAATTCCACAAAATCACTTAGTTGATTTTTGTCTGCATGGTACTGGAATTCATTGATTAATCTATTGAGCAAATTTTTTGCAGTTGCCTCATTAGTAATAGCTTCTTTCACATCATCTAAAGTTAAACTTGGATCTATTATTGCTATACGCTTATAGAAGTTTTCAAAATCAGTGCTGATTTGTAAATCATTATTAGCTCCATCTTTAGTAAAGTCTTTGTAAACTAAATCAGCTTTCTCTCTAAACTCTTCAGAGTCAAAGCAAGATTGATAAAGATCATTTAATTGATCCATATAACCATGGAGAACTGTTTGATCGAGTATCTGAGAATATTGACGAAAGAATATTGAGGAGCTTGATCTATTGCATATAAACTCAATGATGGCTTCATAATTAGTAGGATTATTTGTACTAAAATACCTCAGACTGCTACAGACTAATGATTTATGGAATTCTTCCACGACACCTTCGCTGCCAATGGTTTCAAAAAAGTTACTTAAAGGCAAGTTTAGTTTTTCTAATGCTTGAAATTCAGGTTCTATGAATTCTCGATAAATTTCCTTGAGCTCCATGAATACATTGCTGATATTAGTTTCATAATCTTGATTTCTATTAGCTTGTGAATCTGGGTGTTCAAGAATAATTTGTGACAATCCTTGTCTTGCATCAAATAAATTCTTTTGAACCAACTGAGCGAGTTTTATAATATCCGTGCTTGCTGTTCTATCTGGATCGCAATGAATTATTTCATCCATAAAATTCACTACGGCCACAAGGCTATCCTGCATTGATTCGCAGATATCCTTTACTACTTGGTTATTAGTTTCAATGTTTAAGGTTCTGAGCTTATCTTCTAATCTAGCGATTTCATAGCTTTGGCTTGAGAGCGATTCGACAATAGAGCTAGCAGAATTGGCGAAAATCATCCTTTAGATAATATCCCACGCTTGGTATTTTTGTCAATAAGACACTGATATAAAGCTTTCTTTATGCTACCTAGGTCTAATATCGCCTATGCCTTCTTCTAATTCTAATGATGAGGGTCTGTTAAAACTAGCGATAGAACGGCGAGCGATCTCGACTGCTGCCATAGGCTCTGCACCACCAAGGTAAGTGATAAGTCCTTCCTTGATACATTGAAAATACTGCGATTCATCTGCACTTAGATAATCTATGTGTTGGGCTATCGGTTGATAGTAACCATAGGCAGCAAGAATCCCCAGTAAGGTACCCGTTAATGCGGCTGATACCTTATGACCCAACTCTGCTGGTGGTCCATCGATATGGGCCATCGCGATAATAACACCCAGAACCGCTGCAACGATACCTACCGCAGGCATCGCGTCAGCTAATCTGTTAAGAGCTCCTGGTGCTATTGCTGCTTCAGCATGGTGGGCATCAAGTTCCACGTTCATCGCTTGTTCTACATCTTCAGGTTTGGAGTTGTAGTTGATAACAAGCTTCAGTGAATCACAGTAAAAATCTAAGGCATGATGATTTGCAAGAAAAGTTGGATATTTAGTGAATATGTTACTCTCCGTTGGATTAGATACATCTTTCTCCAAACTCAGTAGACCACTGCGTTTAAGATTAATGAAACTCTCATACATAAGTTTCAAAACCTCCATGAACACATCTTTGTTATAACCGCCACCCTTGAATGGACCAGGAATTTGACTAAGAATATGCTTTAAGACCTTTTGGGGCATCATCGCCAAAAATATACAAGAACCACCACCGAAAATAATGATGTACTCTTGCCAAACCGAATAGATCGCATGTATCGGTCCACCTTCCAGCATGAATCCGCCGAAAACACAACACGCAACTAAAACTAAAAATACTGCCGTCATCTCTCTCTACCTTACCCTTGCATATCTGCAATTTTCCCTGTCTGAAATTTCTGCAAGCCCTTTCCGTAAGTTGCGGCTTGTCCTCCATTAAGATTGCTAGAGAAAATTTTGATCATATGATTTATATAATTAGAAGATTGCTTTAATAGAGTCATATTGCTATCGCTAAATTTTTTGCATTGAGTAAGAATCTCTTTTAGATTCTCTGACTTAGCTCTAACCTCATCTCTGTGCTCTTTTGGTAGTTTAGGAAGTAGATCATTCAGATTAATATTACTTGGATAACCTTGCTCTCTTAAATATTCTACTCGTGCAGCTTCTAGTGCTAGCACTTTAGTAGAGAGGGATTTCTCTTCATCGGTAATAGCCTCTAAGATATCAACATCATTCTCTATCAAAGCTTGTTTCTTTTTGATAGCAAGATTTAGATAGTTGGTGTAAACACCAGCTTCTTTTTCAAGGATATCTGCTAAGTACTCCATAAATTAATTCCTAAGAAACTAAAAACTCTCCAACGCCATCAGCTATAAGTGCGTCTGCTAGATCACTTGAGCTAACGTTATATGCTCCTGATGCGATAGATTCTTTAAGTTGAGAAATATATTCTGCTCTGCCTGCTTGTTTAGCTTGAGAGACTTTAGCTTTAAGTGATGAGAATGCTTCACTGTCGCAAGAGTCTGTTACTTTTGTATCTTGCTCGTTATCGCTGTTTGTATCAGCCTTCGCTGTGCCTAAAAAATTTGCTTTGAGCTGTTTTAATTGCTCTAATGAATCTGCTGAATTTTGTGAGTTAGTTCCTTTAATATCCATATTGTTTTGGCAGTGAAACTTAGTTTACTGGCTCTCCTTCCTTAAGTATTCCCGGTATAGGCCAAAAAGCTAGTTAGTCTATACAGGCTAATTGTTTCCTGCCTCTACACCATTTGGACTAGGGGAATACGGCCAAAGCTTTATTAAAGCTTAGATTTCTTTCAATAAGCTCTCTACCAAGGTACTCCCTGGCAGCATTTTCTTGACGTTTAAGAGGGAACTGCGAGCTTTATCTCGGTGGTTTAGGGCTAGGTGTGCCATGGCTGATTTGTAATGTATGCCAGCGTCTTCAGAGCATCTCTTCTCGGCTTCGGCTAAATATTCTAGGGCTTCTCTGTATTCCTTACGTCCCAAGTGCGCTGAACCCATGTCCTTGATGATTTCTGGATAGACGTTAATTAACTGATTCTTATAATCAAGGAAGCGCACTAGGTAGTCATTAAGCTTGTAATTAAGGAAGTAACTATAAGTCGCTTCAAAATAGAGTCTGAAAGTTAGATAGCCCGGTGTCGGTATGTCGTGCGTGAAGCGGTATTGTCTGTTACTGGCTTCTTGCAAGAACTCAGTTAAAAATTCACCCCACTTAGTTGCTGGTGAATCTATGGCTTGCTGATAGAGTGCTTGAGCACGCGGTAGATCCTGGCTAAGAACCGCAGCAAATCCAGCCTGTGAGTAGAGTTGTAGCTGTTCATAAATCTTAGCTGCTGAGTTAGCTTGTTTCAACTCAAGTAAGCAATCAGCTTCAAGTCGTTTAAGCTCTTGATTAGAGTTAACTGATAAATTAGTGTCCTGGAGAGCCTTCTGGCATAATAGCAATGCTGCTTCAAAATCACTATGGTGAAACTTAGTTTGAGCTTGCTGGTAAAGATCAGGCTCCATAATAGTAGTATATAGCAAGGTTTGAACTCTTATTGAGCCTTAACATTAATACTAGGCTCTCTTAGATAATAAGGCTGTAGTTCTTTGTAATTCAATGTTGATGCTGCCCCTTCAATAGTTAAGTGCTTAAGTAATTTTATGATTAATTTGGAAGTGTTTTGTTCTTGAATTTCGTAAACTTTAAGCCCGTTGTTTTCCAGTGAGAAAAAATTAGTTTGAATATTCGCGTAGTCAGTATCAAGAGATATGAAGTAATCATTCTTGCCAGCAGCTATGGCTACTGGATTACTGTCTCTGAGCTGATTTTCGAAGCGTACTAGATTGAAGTTGTTAGTCGTGAAAATTTCTAACTTAAGTTCAGCGGCAAGGGTTTTCACTACGGTGATAGTGCTACGAATGCCTGTGAAAGAACCTGGTCCTACAGAACATGCTAAAAGTCCAATATCCTGTGGTTTAAGATTGGCTTGTTGAAAGGATTCTACTAGGAGTGATATCAGTTGAGAGGACTTACTCTGCTGCTCGACTTCTATGATAAAGCGTTGCTCTACATCATCAAATACTGCTAGTGATTGGGTTTGATTGCTTGAATCTAATGCAAGGATGAGCACCTAGTTAATCATACTATAGCTATCGAGTCACTATTTATAAAATCTTCATCAAGACCTGGTCTAAACTAGAAAATTTCATATAAAATGTTAGTTCTATGTTTCATTTAACCCTACAAGAAATAGTTAATTTAGCTCAGTTGTTAGGCTTGATCGTTATTACTGGTGGAACTATCACTCTCGGTGCACTTGCTGCGCCTAGTTTATTCCGTAACCTTAACCGCGAAGAAGCAGGTTCGGTGATGGTGGAGATCTTCAGTAAGTTTGATGGTTGGATTAAAGTTTCATCCATAGTGATTTTAGTGGCGAAGTTAGTGGATCTAGTTTATATTCATAAGTTTAATTTCTTCATAGAAACTACAGTGGGAGAAGAGTTGGTTAAATCACTCAACGCCAATATGCTAGTTAGTACTGTATTAGTAGTGGCTATCGCGGCAACTAGTTTGCATATTGCTTTCAAGCTATCACCAGCTATAGTAGAGTCTTATGAAGCAGATTCTGCGCAGTTCCCAGTGCTCCATAAGCAAAGTGAAATGCTTCATAGAGTTAATTTCTTGCTTGGAATAGGCTTGCTCTTTAGTTTTGTAGTTTAGAAGCTGCTAAAGAGCTTGCTTCTAATTACCTACTGGCAGGAATATTTTACGGATTAATTCCAGATCAGGATCGTGTAAATTAGATTTTATGCGTTGACAGTAAGCATTTACTTTTGGATCCTCTATTGGTAATGATCCATAATCGTTTGTAAAATGCTCTTTCTCTTTTTCTGACATAGTTGCTGCAAGTTGTTTTAATGTAGGTGTGTATTCAGCGGGATCTACCAAACATAAGGCAGAATGAATAATACGCCCAATGCTTCTTAATAAGTTTTGTTCATTGTTTGGAAGACCTTCTTTCGTTGCATCGCTAGCACCACTAAATAGTTCTTTAGATTCGCTTATTTTGTGCAGTAAAGTGCCGGCTGCCCTTACTATATTACAAAGAGTTTCTTGCCTGACATCAGTATTTGGCAATACTTGCATAAGATAATTGTAGCTAATTTTTAAGAAGAATCATAAGGTTCGTATATTAACTATATTTAATCTAAGTGTCCTTGCTCCTCATATTAATGTATGCTATTATAAAAGTATGGTTACGAAATTATCCCCAAAGCAGGAAGAAACAGCAGAAGTTATATATAAACTGACGCATCAATATAATTATCCCCCCACCTTGGATGAGATCGCCGCAGAGATGGGCATCACCAAGGGCACCCTCCAGTACCACATGACGGCATTGCGTAAGAAGCAGGCTGTCATATGGAATACTGGTTCAGCACGTTCTGTGCGAGTTACAGATCCAGAAGTAGTAACTCATTGTCGTGAGAAGTTTCCACAAGTACGTAAGTCTGATGAATTTAATGGCAGTTTTGATTCTAGATCCATGGAACGAGGAGCGGAGTTTAATGTGAGTCGTGAGCGCACGCAGATTCCTATCCTGGGGAAGATTGCAGCAGGTGTTCCACTAACAGTGATGGACAGAGCTGACGAGTACCTTGAATTAGACACTTACTTCCCTGATGGTTGTTATGCTCTTCGCGTTAAAGGTGAGAGTATGGTAGATGCTCTGATCTCGGATGGAGACTTAGTTTTAATAGAGCCACGAGACACTGCTCATAATGGTGAGATAGTAGTAGCTTTAGTGAATGATGAAGCTGCTACCCTGAAGCGTTTTTATAAAGAAGATCAACGCATAAGATTGCAACCTGAGAACCCTACTATGGATCCTATTTACATAGACCCACGCAGAGAGAGTTTGAAGATACAAGGTATTGTGAAAGGTGTAATTCGCAAAACTTAGAGAACTTGTCCGTAAAGTTTTAGCAGCTATAATTTGGTCTAGAAATGAATCATAAGGGAGATATGATGAAAGTCAAATTTTAAAATTTATTTCGTGAAAATTACTATAAAAATTTATCTACAATTTTCTTAGCAACGGGTTTAAGTCTTAGTTCATATTATGGACTATATTTGAAAGAAGGTATCTTTGGTGGAGATGTTTCCAACATCAACTTAAAGCTATGTTTAAGCTATTTAGGGTCTGGTATAATTATGTTAGTAGCAGCAGTATTTTTTAGTTTTAAGATTGACGATGCCAAGGGAGTAGAAAAGAAATGAATCCAGAATGTGGTGCATATTTAGGTCTTTTTATTATAGTTTCAGTTATGTCATTGTTTTTTTTAGCAGGTCTCTATCCAGAAAAGGTACCTTTTCTCGTAAAGTATTACGAAGAGAATGATAATTAATTTTGTGGCAGTTATTTGATATCGCCTATGTAATCCCCGCCACTGTAGCTATCGGCTATTTTATTGGTCAGTATTTGGAATCTAAATATGATGGCGATTATTTCGTTACTTCTATTTTAATATCAGCAGCGTGTGGATTCGTTTTAACTATAGTTAAGATTAAGAGATTTATGGATGAGGTGAATAGTAAAGCTTCATCAGTGAATGATTCTAATAATCCGAAGAGTTAGTCTTGGTCTTAGGTATTAAGTTCTGGGAAATGTCGGAAGGACATCTTTACAACTTCACTTCGTCTAATATTTTCGGACTGTCTAGAGCTATCGAATTGATCTAATTGTCGTTTTGCATCCAATTGACCTAAATATTTGAGACCTTCAAATGTGCTGAAGTTTTCAGTAGGACCATTATCATTTCTAAATATTATGCCAAGTGATCTGTTTAGAGCTTGAGTCTTGCTGTTTGCGTCTGGATGATCGTAATCCATAATTCTGATGATAGTTTCAGCTGGATTATTATAAATAGCTTTTAATTCTAAAGTATGAACTTTTGAATCAGATTGACCTAGACGCTCCATTAAATCAGGACTTAGCATGCCGTATTTATCACCGCTCAGACCGCTGCCAGCTTTAAGAAACTCTTGGTGAGCAGCTTGTATTGGAGAGTCTGATTCTAAGATGCTTTTAATTTCATTCAATTCTTTCTTTATGCTTTGAGCTGGTTTAGGGTCACTTTGCTTATCTGCTAAAGAAAGTTTCTTTTTTAAGAGAGATTGTTTAGTTTTTAAAACTTGTCTCAGCAAAACTTCTGTTTGTGTTTTTCTTGCATCATCATTTACTAATGCTTGAGATATACGAGTTCTATCAACAACAGGCTCATTTTTAGCAAGAGCTGCTCCGGGGTTTGGTCGCTTCTTTGCTGGTACTTTAATTGACGAACTGTTTTTAGGTCTTGGGCCGTGACCTACTAATTCTGAAGCTTGTACTTGGGGTGTTATTTTCTTTGGCATAAGCAGATTATCCTCATTAATATAATACATTGTCAGACTTTAGGATGCAATGGTGTAATTCATTTTATCGGCAAAGATAATATGTTGTTGACTGCTGATTCTTCAAGAAATCCCAAGATTTATAGCTGATTTTCGATGCTAAAATTCTACTGTTATGGCAACAGTAGAGAAAACAGCGTTAGGTAAAGTAGTTCAGGTCATTGGGCCTGTTATAGATGTAGAGTTCCCATCAGGTTCGCTACCGAGTATTTATAATGCTCTTAAAATTCAAGGTAAAAACTCAGCAGGGCAGGACGTTAACCTAGTCGCTGAAGTGCAATTAATTCTAGGTGATAATCGTGTACGTTCAATTGCGATGAGTTCTACTGAAGGACTTAGTCGTGGTTTAGCAGTAGAAGATACTGGTGCGCCGATTACAGTTCCAGTAGGTGCTGCAACTCTTGGCAGAATCCTTAACGTGCTTGGTGAACCAGTAGACGAAGCTGGTCCTATTGCATCTAAGAAGTTTAGTTCTATTCACCGTGAGCCTCCAGCGCTCTCTGAGCAGAACACTAACATCGAAGTATTTGAGACTGGTATTAAGGTTATTGACCTGCTTACTCCTTACGTTAAGGGTGGTAAGATCGGTTTATTCGGTGGTGCGGGTGTAGGTAAGACAGTTCTAATTATGGAGCTGATCAACAACATTGCTAAAGCGCACGATGGTATCTCTGTGTTCTCTGGTGTAGGCGAGCGTACTCGTGAGGGTAACGATCTTTGGCACGAGATGAAAGAGTCTGGAGTAATTGATAAGGTAGCTCTAGTCTATGGACAGATGAATGAGCCTCCTGGAGCGCGTATGCGTGTTGGTCTTACTGGACTGACTATGGCTGAATACTTCCGTGACGAAGAGAATAAGGACACTCTGCTTTTCGTTGATAATATTTTCCGTTTCACTCAAGCTGGTTCTGAAGTGTCTGCGTTACTTGGACGTATGCCATCAGCTGTAGGTTATCAACCTACTCTAGCTAATGAGATGGGACAGCTGCAAGAGCGTATCACTTCTACTACTAAGGGTTCTATCACTTCGGTACAAGCTATCTATGTACCAGCGGATGACCTTACTGACCCGGCTCCAGCGACTACCTTCTCACACTTGGATGCGACGACAGTACTCTCTCGTCAAATCGCTGAGTTAGGAATTTATCCAGCAGTAGATCCTCTAGACTCTACTTCTACAGCACTTAAGGCTGCTATCGTTGGACAGGAGCATTATGACGTAGCACGCGGTGTACAGAACATTCTGCAACGTTATAAAGAGTTACAAGACATTATCGCGATTCTTGGTATGGATGAGCTTTCTGATGATGATAAGGCTGTGGTCTATCGTGCACGTAAAGTACAGAAGTTCTTATCGCAACCTTTCCACGTAGCTGAGGTATTCACTGGTTCACCTGGTAAGTACGTTAAGCTAGATGACACTATCAGAAGCTTTAAAGAAATCCTTGCTGGTAAGTATGATGCTCTCCCTGAGCAGGCTTTCTACATGGTAGCTGGTATAGAAGAAGTTATCGCTAAAGCTGAGAAGATGAAGGGTTAATTACTGCCACCAAGCTTTTGGCATAGCACCTCGGATTTTATAAGCACGAAATTCTTGAACTGGAATATTGAAAAGGTTCGACATCGCCCTGAGTATTTTAGGTTCTAAGTATTTAGTTTCTTTTACTGATTCTTTGATTTTTTCGATCCCGAAAATTGATTTAATCAAGTTCCAGTCGTTAAGATTTCCTCTTGAGACGACCCTTGTGATTATTTGTCTAGGATATAACTGATATTCAGAAACTTTGAGATCTATATCCCAAAACAAACCTTTGCTAAATTCATTAGCTTGCTCATCCATGTTACTGATATGATTATACCAATTTACAGTAAAAGTTTTCTAGCTTCACTGGAAACCCTTGATTTAACTGTGTCCCAGCTCAGGTTAATCAACGATACAGGATCTTTCTCTCCATCCGCTTCTGCAAAATCCAGCATACATTCTAACGAGAATAGAGGGCTTTTGGCACCGTATTTCATCTCACTAAATTTTAAAATCTCACTAAGTTGAAAAAAATCTAGTAGAGAATACATATCATAAAAGTCTTTTTTTGCTCCGCGATCCTCGATAGCTCTAACCTTCATTGCAGCTATATCTTCAAGAGAAGCCAGTCTTAGGTTTTCATGCCTAATTATTGGTTTGATTAATATTTCGTTGTATTGGAGTATGTCAATTTTAATTCCATTAATAGTGAATTGGATTAAGGTTACCTGATGTTTTACATCATCTTTAGGACTATTAAATTGCTTTTGACTAGCGACATCACCAATTTCTTTACAACTATTAATTAATTCATCGTAATCTAATCTGGTTTTCCCAAACAAATCCAGATCAACCGAAAGCCTGTGTCCGAGCTGTAAAGCTAGTGCCGTACCTCCTACCAGGTAATAAGTTTCAAGCATCTCTAAAGACATAAGCTTATCAAGAATGTCTTTAGTATTTTGATCAATAGTGTTGAAGTGCAAACTCAAGCTAGAAGAATTATATCAAAGCTTAGAAGATGAAGGGTTAAGCTGCTTTATAATTTCCATTATTGGCTCAAGCAATGTTTTAGCATGATGACCAATACCATGTCCAAAGATACCAGAACCACGACAAGGGTATTTTTCTATATCATCAGGAGCATGGATTGATGAGCTCGTGAGTTGAGAGAATAACGTTTCTAAACCTTTAGCAGCTTCTCGACGTCTTGTTTCAGCCGCATCGAATTCAGATTTAAATGCATTGAAACTAGGTTCTAATTTTTCTCTGCAGTATCCATCAGCTTTAATTGCAACACCAAGGGATTGTAAAAGGGTACTAAGTGGATTAAAAACTACATTTGCCATAATGAGAATAAATAATACCCCCCACCGGCATAAAAAGTCAAGACAAATAGCCCAAAATCTACGAAATACTTTTTACAAACATCGAATTTACTAAGAAGAACCCATTCTCCAAATCTTTTGGGTAATAATGTCCTTCGATCACTTCGAAAGTTTCCATAATCTTACTGCGCATGATGCCTGGAAGTATATTGCAGTCTAGACTTGGTGTACAAAGCTGTCCCTGAGTGTTATAGAAAAATATATTAGTAAAACTACCTTCACAGATATGGCCGTGTTCGTTGCACCAAATGACTTCGTCAGAGGGCTCTATATTTAATTTCATTCTTGGATAAAATTTATGTTTCCATTTAGTATTGTTTGTTTCAACATGAAATTCTTTTGGATCTAAAATTGTTACTTTCCATGCTTTATTTAAGTCACGAGTATAAGGTTCTATATTTATTTCAAAACTAGCGTCTTGGTTATAAACAATGCGTAATTTATAAAGCTGAATGTTTAATGCTGAATGCTGAATGGCAATATGCATTGAGCTTTGAGCGTTCAGCCTTGAGCTTAGAAAAGTAATCGGCTGTTTGAAAAAATATTGTGCTTTATTCTTAGCTTGATTCTGCAGTAATAAGATCAAACCCCCTTCATTATTAATTGCATTGGGTAATCTAAATCCCAACTCACTAATACTGCTAAATAATCTACGGATATGTTTATCCATATCATAGATATAAGCCATATCCTGACTGGATTCTACTCGGATGGTCTCTAGGAGTTGCTTTATGTCTTGAGTCGCTGGATGCTTGGTCATATTTAGACCCCGCTAGTGTAGTAATCTTCATCAATAATAAACGAAGAGGCTTTTTCATGAGTAGCTCTACTATCGTCGAAGCAGGCTATGTGATAGATAGCATCACCTTGATTATAGAGAGGTAAGATTGATTGACCGATGACTATCCCAGCCTTGCTTGCTTTGATGTTTTGATGTTGTTCACCAAAAGCGTCTGTGAGGTAGCCGAGTACTTCGTTTGCTTTAACTGCTTGTCCTAGTTTTTTCTTAGAATGCAGTATGCCGCTTTCTGGTGCTCTAAGCCAGTATGTAGAGTTAGCTAGGGCGCTTTTAACTTTCTTGTGTGATTTAACGGATTTAGGGAGCATACCAAGTTCTACCATGACGTTAAGTACTCCTGTGAGACCAGATTTAGTGATGTGTGGTTCGAAGCGTAATGGTCTACCACCCTCAAACACCATATAAGCAAGTTTGTCCTTGGTTGCCGCTCTGAGAGTGCCTTCTGCAGCTTTAGAGTCGATGATCACTGGTGCACCGAAACTATATGCCATGCGTTTTAGATCTGGATGGTCGGAGAGAGCCACCCTGATTTGTGCAAGGTTATCTCGGTGCGTTGCTGCAGAGTGTAGGTCTATACCATGAGTACATTTATTGACTATTTCTTCCATGAAAGTGTTGGCTATTTGTGCAGCTAGTGAACCCTTCTGAGTACCTGGAAAGCAGCGATTCAAATCGCGTCTATCAGGTAGATAGCGAGACTTAGCATTGAACCCAAATATATTTACAATTGGTACAGCAATTAAAGTGCCACGAATCTTGCTTAGAGACTTATGTTTCAGTAATTTAGAAATAATTTCTACACCGTTAATTTCATCGCCATGTACAGCAGCAGAGACGAATAATATAGGACCATCTTCTTTACCGCGTATCACTTGTACCGGTATCTCCATCTGTGTTAGATCATAGAGCTTCGCTACTTTAAGGTTGATGCGTTTTTTTTCGCCTGGGTATATTTCTACATCAGCAATTTTCAGTTCAGTTGCCATTAATTACATTGTATATCTCCTTGTAAATATTGACTTATTAGATAATATTCATGATAATAATGTATAATATTATCTGATATGAAGATATATGGGGTGGCCTCAGCGGCTTATCAAACAAAAGATCAAACTGAAGCTAATGCTGGTGAAAATACACTTTCTATTACTCCAGTAGTTTATGATTCGGAGAAACTGATTAATGGTTCCAAACAAGGTGGCTTTGATCAAGCTTTGACTGGACAGCAAAAGTGTACATTTAAGATTGATTCGAAGAAAGGTATTGAAACTGCAGTTCAAAACTTTGTTGCAATAGTGACAGAGGTGGCAAAATTACAAAAACAAGCCGATGCAGCTCAAA
The DNA here is from genome assembly GCA_964410425.1 of uncultured Gammaproteobacteria bacterium. GTDB lineage: Bacteria > Cyanobacteriota > Vampirovibrionia > LMEP-6097 > LMEP-6097 > CAYPGT01. The sequence continues at coordinate 10,709 of CAYPGT010000006.1, read as the reverse complement.
AAAGTTCTATTAAGATACCAATAATTTTTGGATTTTCAAGCGACTTTTTTTCTAAACAGCTGAAAACTTTTGCTGATAAATTGGCAAGTATTTCAGGAGTCGGATCAAGTTCTAGTCGACACGATCATTCAAGAGTAGGGCATTATGTTAGTAATCTTTTGAGATCAAAGAATATTTATAATTTTGATCTTGAGAATAGAATCGCTGAAATGAATAAAGAAGCTTTTGCTAGGATAAGAGGAGTAGATTTAAAAGTGATGCAAGCTTCTAATGTATCAGAAATCACTGATGAATTAATTAATGAAATAGCAAAGAGTACTGCTGATTCGATTAAATCAGTTCAATTTGAAGCTCTTCTTGCAAGTGGGATTGGTTCAAACAGTACATTTGTTCAAATTGGACCACCAACAGAGAAGCATGATTACACATTGCCTCACTTAAAAACAATTAGTGAGAATAGAGAATTAAGACAACAAGTTGCAGCAGCCATATGTCGAGAACTGGGATTCCATGAACCATTCGTAGTGAAAACACCATTTGATATAAGCTCCCCACCATTCTATGATGTTGTATCAAGGTCTATCGCTTTAACAGCAGCCAAACTTGACCCTAGCCTTAAGGGCAAGATGTTAGGTGATTTTGTTTATATACCTGATCCTTGTTATTAATCTAAAACTGATTTAAGAACCTCTGATCCCCATTAAACATAAATCTAATATCATTGATCTTATATTTAAGCATAGTGAAGCGGTCTAGTCCTAGTCCAGCAGCGAATCCGGAGTACTTCTCTGGATCTATGCCTGCCATAGAAAGTACATTAGGATCTACCATACCGCAGCCCATTAGCTCTAACCAACCACGTCCACCACAAGTAGTACAACCAGCACCTTTACAGAAAACACATTCGGCATCTAACTCAGCAGATGGCTCAGTGAAAGGAAAGAAATCAGGACGAAATCTAGTACGCATTTCTTCACCAAAGAACTGCTTCAAGAATTCATTAAGTACCCATTTCATATGTCCAAAATTTATATTCTCTTCTATCATCATTACTTCTAGCTGATGAAAGAACGGCATCTTACGCGCGTTCACTTCTTCATTACGATAAACACGTCCATGACCGATAATACGGAACGGTGGTTCAAGCTTCTCCATAGCACGAATCTGTATCGAAGAAGTATGTGAGCGCAAAAGTATATCAGGAGAGAGTTTGGTGTAGAATGTGTCCTGCTCATCGCGTGCTGGATGATCTTCGGGAGTATTGAGTGCGGTGAAGTTATAATATGTGCTTTCTATCTCAGGACCATCTACCAGTGAGAATCCCATAGTCTCAAATATTCTTACTATGTCATTAGTTACTTGAGTGAGTGGGTGTATATGACCAAGTTTCGTACCCAATCCTGGTAGTGTTGGATCTATACGTTCAGCTTCTAGTTTGGCATTTAGCTCTACAGCCTCTACACGTTTGGTCGCCTCATCTAAGGATTTTTGTATTGAACCGAGTACTTGATTAATTAGTTTCCCAAATTCCGGCTTATCTTCGTTAGGGATATCCTTCATTTGCCGGCGCATATTGACGATGGTACTTTTATCGCCGAGATATTTTACGCGAATGTCGTTAAGTTCTTTAGAATTATTCAGTTCAGAGAAAGCCTTAGTAGCCTCTTCTTCGAGCTTTATCAATTCTTGCTTGGTATTTTCTAGAGTTATGGGCACTGAATAATTTTAACATCTTTGAAAGATTATGATACAAGTCCTGAATAATGCACCCTCAGCAAGTCCGCTCCAGCTTGGACTGCCTTAGAATTATATTCTTGAGTCCACTCGTCTAGTTCTTGGATCGAAGCCTCAGCTTGATTCTTCCATAATTTAAGGAAGCTTTTACGACTGGCACCTATAAGTATTGGTAGTCCGAATTCTTGCTTGAGTTTACTAATGAGATCAATAATTTCTAGTGAATGTTTTAAGTTCTTCCCAAAGCCTAAGCCAGGATCAAGAATGAGCCGTGAGGAATCTATTTCAAAACGCCTCATTTGCGAGATAGTTCTATCCCAAAAAACTTTTAGATCCTCTAGTAGTCCTTGCTTATAAAAATCATCCGGGATTTCCGCGCTGCTTTGGCGTGGTGGTACACCACCCTTACTATGCATAGAAATCAATCTGACTTTGGGATTAACGAACTCTCTTACGATGCCCAGCATATTATTGTTCTGCATACCACTAACATCATTAATGAAGCTGAAATACTGACCATATTCCTTAAAAACCTTACGTATAACTTGAGAGTTACGAGAATCTAGTGAGAAGCGACCATTGAGTGCTGGGACTTGAGCTTTGATCATTTCTAAGAATGGAGTTAACCTCGCTAATTCCTCTTCTGTGGAGACTGGGCTGGCTCCTGGACGCGTGGATTCTGCCCCAATATCGAGATGGTTTGCCCCTCTGACTAAGAGTTCCTGCGCGCGCGCCAAGGCTAGCTCGGGTTCAAGCATGGCAGTATCGCCATCAGAAAATGAATCAGGGCTGAGATTTAATATAGCGAGGCTTAAAACCATTGTGTAAATATATCAAATCGCGGAAGCCTAATACTTTATAAGGTTAAGAAACCGTGTTATAAAAGGCAAAAAACCGGGAATAATTGGTCAATAGGGTGCAGTTTCAAGGGTGAAATTAGCAGCAAATATATAAAGGGTGCAATAGATAATGGTATACAATCCTATATTCGAAGAAGAATTAGATCGTGAAAATGAATTGAAAGGTCTTAAGAACGCTATTAAATTGAGAGCTGGTAAGGATCAAATGCAAGACTTATGTTTTAAGTTTTCTACTTTTGTTAAGGCTCATCCGATTTTTACAACAATGGCGCTTGGCGTTTTTGGTTTGAGTTTAGCATCAAGAAAGCTTTAAGCCATTTATTAATCTATACAACCATTACCAAATGTTGAGGCTCCTGCAGCAAAAGCTTTGCGCAGTAAGTCCATTAAGTTTACAGGAATATTTTGAGAATCTAGAGGATTAAGTCCTCTAATTCTGGCGTCAGCCAAAATCTTACTCATGGCTATAGCAATACCGATACGTGGCACAGCAGCGTCATTGCGCCGCGCCGTAAGTAGATCGCGTGCACCAATATCTGCTTGTAATAATTCATCAAACCTTACTTGTTTAGGATCAGCTACCTGATAGTGTTTGACAGCAGCGATGAAGTTGATAGTCTGTTGCTGAGCCGCCATAAGCTTGGTGATTAGCTCATCATTTTTAACGTCGTAGTTATCACAAGTAGCGTTTTCGATGATCTCATGGGCTTTGCGGTAACAGTCTTGATCAGCAGTCATAATGCCACGCTCCAGAGAGTTCATGATATGTCTCATTAATCTGGCTTCCTGAGTGTCTTCTGTGGAATTACAATAGTAAGCAATCCACTCAACTAAGCTACGCGGCTCCGCATCATTAGCACTAAACTTCTCGCTTGCAGCTAATACCTTATCAAAGCCATAGAAGCTTACGTGATTGCCACCAACTAAGCTGAACATCGCAGCGTAAGGGATAGCACGGATATCACCAAGTATCTTAACTATATGATCCAGTTCTAAACCACTGGCTAGTTTACCTAGATCGTTAGCGTAGCTTGGGTCATCCAAGAATTCTTTAATCTGAGCACCTGACCTAGAAGTCGGTCTAGAAGCGATATTGAAGAGATCCAGAAATACTAGAGGAGATTTGATCACATGTCTGAAATATAATCTTAAAACTGCTTCATTGCTGACCTTGTTATCATCGTCTAAGTCTAAGCCCAAGACTTCAGAGCGTAGAGCGGATCTAACTAGCATCACTAGCTTATTCATCATGAGAGTGAAGTTCGGATCTAAGATATAGGTTTCTTTATAGAGCTTGCTTAAGTCAGTTACCTTAGCTTGCTCTAAGTTGAAATTAGCGTTTCTTAGTCCTATCTCGGTAATGCCACCAATGAAATCCTGAATAGCATGACGCGTCCGTGGATTAGATGCTAATTGTTGAGCACCACCACCTTGTAAAGTTCGTTCATAATAAGGAACAGAACCTAATGGTTGAGTACACTTGACTGTATCCTTGAACTCTAGTCCACCACCACGTTCTACTGGTTCACCCCAGCCGTCGAAGTTAACTAATACAACTTCTTTGAGTCCTAATTTAGCTTCAGCAAGTAGCCAAAGATTCTTATCGAAGAAATTACGTCCTTGTAGTAGTTGTGTGCTGAGATCAGCTTCTATTGCTGTATTGAAGAACTTATCAAAATCTCTAATTGCAAGAGCTATTACTTCAAGTTCGCTTAATTGTTTGTTTAGTCCCTCACTGATATCGTTAGTATTCAATCCTTGAGCCAGTTTGCGCCAAGCGTCAAGTTGCTTAGAATCATTATATAGGTATTGTAGAAGATAAGCATTGAAGATCTTAACCACTATAGTGTCTAATTGTTTAGATCTGAACATCTCCCATTGTGATGCTACAAAGCCGTTTTGCTTGCCACTGTCTGAAGGTCCGCGCATCTTAATGAAGCGGCCGCCTTCTGCTATAAGATACTGATGCCAAGCAGTGTTAGTGAGAGAGTCAATAGTTACTCTATAAGAATTACGTAGGTCGCTGATCTGCTCAGTAAGCGGTACTATCTCTAGGCGTGAACTAGGAAGTGCTCCGTTAATCGCGGGTTGAAACGCTCGTATAGTTTTAGCGAGTACTAGTACATTGAGCATATCTTCAAAGCTCTCATTCATACTAATAATCTGCCTACGGATGGCACCCAACTCGCTGAGTGCCAGTAAGTCAAAAGTTTGCAATAAATTCTCTTGGGTTTTCTTAGCGTCAGAACCGTATTGCATGGTGATCTTTGAATGAAGAGTCGCATAGTCAGTTCTAGCCGCATAGTCAGAATGGGATATTAGCAGTTTGCCTACCAGGTAATTAGTTTTATTGGTTATTTGTTTGTCCCATAACGCTGTCAGGTAGCGGGTTAGCTTGGCTAGGATCTTGTTACCCTGGCGTGTGTGTCCATGAGAGCCATAATCAGAGAAGACCTGAGCCTTGCGAATCAGTAGATCTAACTCCTTGGTGTTAGCTATGGTGCCGTGTACTTGAGTCCAGTCCTTGTAAGGCACCTTATTAGTACGAATCAGTTCAAGTGGCTCAATGATGTCCTTAGCCACGCTAAATCCCTGGAAGGCTTCGATAACGCTCATGTCTATGTTCTCTAGATTAAGTAGTCTATTAGTGATGGCTTCAAGCTTAGGAATAATTCCATGGCCAATGACCACGCGATAAGCTTCATTGGGTTTGTCAATTATATCGCCGTATTCAGCTATAAGTGAATCATAGTAGTCCTTAAATCCTTCATCTCTAAAAAACGTCTTAGTGGGTAGATCGGCATTACTGGTGAAGTCATCGCTGAAGTTTTGCCAAAGTCGCTCTAGCTCTAGTCTATACTTAGTGAGGAAGTGTAAGCGTTCTTGCAAGACTGATCTAAGATGCTGCTCTGCACTTACAGTTGGGTTACCGTCTATATCCCTAGCTACCCAACTATGCAATCTAAAAGCATGTTTGTTCAGTCTGAATTGTTTACCCAGGTATTTTTTGAGTTCTTTCTCTAGAGCTTGAATTTTAGCGGGGATGATCTCCCAGGCTTCGGCTGTATTGTTGAGAAAATTAGCACTCTCGTCTGTCGGTTGCAAGCGTGTTGAGTTATAGGGTTTGGCTCTGACCATATGACTGATAGAGAGTGATATATCTTCGATTAGGTCTGCGACTAGTAATTCTAGGTTCACTTCACTAGCTTCATTGCCAAGCTTCTCCCACTCTTGAGGATTGATTCTAAGGGCGATCTCTTGTACGGTCTCTACCATGTGCTTAATATGATTCACATAGTCAGGTTGTATGCCTGCTGTAGGATGTGCTGTTAGAACCAAGTTCGCAGAAAAATTCTCAGCAAATACTTTCGCTAGATCTTCATCATTAGTGAACTGCCCTCTTAATTCACTGAGGGTCTTGCTGGCAAACATTCTGTCTGGCAGCAGAGCATCAGGTTTAGTGATCTCGGCACATGCAGTGCTGGATTGATTAAGAAGTAAGTATGCTTCAAGTATCCAGGATAATAATTTAGTGGCTATAAGCTTAGACTCAGGACCTTGTTCTGGATTGAGTTCTAGTAGTATCCTTTCTACTGCGCTGAAGTCTCTTGTCGATGATAGCTCTCGTCTGAGTTTAGTTATACTATCGATAAGCTTACGAGCCAGCTGCTTGCGCTCTTCTGGGCTGGAAGCTAGATTATCATCGTTACTAATACGATCGAAGACCTGCTTACCGATAATATTACCGATGACCCTGTATAAAGCTCTTATAGATGGAGAGATGGACACAGGTTCATTTTAGCAGTAGTTTTAAGCGGTGACAGGATAATTCCTTGATCTTAGATATCTTGAATCAAACATAATTTGTTCAGCGAGCTGGGCTTCTGGTGTTTTCAATGTGCTGTCTCTATTAGTGATGTCAGCAATCTGTTTGTAGGCTTCTGCCCCTAAAAATACGAAAGGACGAGTGGCATGTTTTTGAATCTCCACGGAGTGACTTTTCAAAGCTATTTGAAATATTGCATCTAAGGCCAAAGTTTTAATTTCTTCACTTGGATCACCTAATAGTAATTTTGTGGAAGTCCCACTTCCATTGTTATTAGGTCTTCTTGGACTATCTGAGTCTTCATCTTCTGAGCTCATTGGGATAACATCATGAGCATCAAATTCTAAACATCGATCAAAACTCATAACTGTAAATTCCATCAAATCAATAATAATTTTTTTCAGTTTTTCGTCATTCGAACTGATTGCGACATCTTTAAGTCTCTTTATTACACTTGGTTTATGCATGTGCGCTTGAAGATACTCAGCAATAATTTTTCTCAACCTCTCATCTTGAAAGACTAGATCTTCGATTAAAGCATTATAATCACCAGTTAATTTATGAAATCTGGTTTCTTGTTCTATGTTATAGGTAGGATCTTGGCTTGCAAAGCCTCCTTCGTCAGGAAGCTTAAACGCCAGTGATTTGAACTCATCGATAGTGTCGTCCCGCTCTAAATTATATTTTTGGGTTAAACCTTCATGTAAGCCAAGTGCTAGTGTTAGAGTCTCAACCAGATGTTCGTCAAGGGGAGTACCCTTGATAAAGGCATCAGTACGAGTCCTATCTTCAGAGAGAGCTTGTAGGATTTCAAAGCAATCAATATAGTCAGGAAGAGGCTGAGTTACTTTAGTCCATAATCTATCTATTATTATTGGCTTAAGATCTTCTCTGGTCTGTCCTATTTTAATGACAAGTGCCGCAGTCAGTTTACTAGACGCTGTTTTGTCAACAGCATCTAGTAACTCAGTAAGGTCATCTACTGTAATGGATCGTATGTTGTGTGCTAAAGCGGCACTTGCATAAAAAGTTTGATCACTATACTCATCTTCACTGATCATGCTTTCTAGTAGATGTGTCTTCACGGCATCATCTATTGAGTGTTGATCATAGTTCATCTTAGAAATCACTCGGGCAGCGCAGAACTCGAGATCTTTATCATCATATTCTTGCAGCATCTCTACTATTAATCTTTCCAAGCTTCGATTATAGTTAAGGTGTTCAAATTGCGATAAGATACTAAGCGCAAGAAAGATTATGTCACTCTGCTCATCGTTAATACCGGTATCCCCTGGGGGTGTTTTATTGTATTGATCTGCAATAATTTTTAGCAGTAACTTTTCACGCTTAGCATCATAGGGTAATTTTATTGTAGACAGGATCTCCATAATGTATAACTGAGAATCTTCATCTTGAGCATGTTCCAGGCGGTTAAAAAGATGGGGAACAGAGATCTCTGGCATAGAGTGAATCACATTGTAGTATTCTTGATTTAGCGCGTCATTTAAGCCGGTCTGATTTTCATCGTATGGGCTGACTTCTGTATCTTTTTCAGCATCAAAAGCAAAGTCTAACCAATAATTGTCATCAGAAGCTGCATTTGCTGAGAATCCATCATCAATGGGACCTTCGGTATTGTGGTCACGGGCAGCATCAAGAACAGGAGCAATAACCAATGCCTTCACTAGAGTACTGAGATCAGGGTTTATTTGAGCTGTATTTCTATAAGACTTAGACCTAGGATGCTGTAAATTATTCATGTCTTGATCGATAGGCAGCTTAAATATGCGATCGAGAATGTTAACTACTTGTAATTTCATTTCAGCATCGTTCATTCTAATACTATTTTGTGTGAGAACCTGACCAATAAGAGTGTCTAATGATGGCGGGAAATCAAAAGTACTTTTGCTTCGTAGAGCACCGGCTACAGTCTCGACGACTTGATCAGCAAGCTTGCCAACAGAATCATTAAGATCTGTTTTGAGTTCACGCATTTCATTCCCACGAAGATCTGTTGTATCTACCTTGACAGAGATGTCTGTGTCATAATCGTTATAAGCGTGGCTATTTAATTCACATAGCTCCTGAACAATTCTTCCAATACTTTCTCCGCTTATCCCTTGCATCTTGAATGATTCTCTTCTGAAATAATTTAGACTCCCACTGAGTATTGCCTTGCTCTTAAATACCTTGAATTGAGCATGATTTGCTCTGCAACCCTAGATGCTACATTGTTAAGTGCTGGGTCTTGATCTATAGTTTTAGATATCTCTTCGTAAGCATTTGCTCCTAGGAATAATGCCACACCATGAGCGTATGCACTGATCTTTGGTGATAGATCGGCGTTAACTATCTCTAATATGGCATTTAGGGCTTGAGTTTTAATCTTTTCCTGAGGATTGCCTAGCATTAATTTTAAGGCGGTATCGTTGCCATAACCAGATGTAGTTGGTTCATCGTCTTTTATACCATCTTGTTCATAGACGAAGCTAAATTCATTATTGTCAAATACAGCATCTTCTTCAGCATCAATCTCCTGATGGGCATCCTGCTCTAAACATTGATTAAAACTACTTGCAGCAAACCCCATTAAGCTCATTACATTGATTTTTAGATTTTCATCTTCTGATTCTAAGGCGATATCTTTAAGTTTATTTATTACTTTGGGTTCATACATATATGCTCTAAGCTGATGAGCAGCAAACTGTCTTGTAACTACATCACCTATAACTAAATCATCTATTAGACGACCGTAGTCTCCAGCTAATTTATGACAGCTAATAATTGTTGCAGCGTTAGGATGCCTACTGGTTAAATCTTTGTAGCCTATTTGTTGATAAACATCATCTTTTATGGTTTCGATGTCTTGATCTCGTTCTAAGCCATCTCTTCGAGTTAGATATTCATAGACACTTAAGGCTAATGGAAGAACATTGGTATCGTGTTCGTCTAAAGGTCGGCCATTTATAAAGTTATCAATATCAATTCTATCTCTGGAAAGATTCTCAATAATTTCAAAAGCATTATGTTGGTTAACATCAAATTCTAGTTTATCGGATTCAATCTGTGACCATATATTCGCCAATATTCTTGATTTGAAACCCTCCTTACTTTGCCCTATTTTAATTATCAAAGCTATAAGCAATCTATCAGTAGCTGCTGTGCCTATAGCGTCTAATAGTTGATCGAGATCATTTTTAGTAATTGATTGAATACTATGTAGTAGAGCTATAGTTGCATAGAAAGGCTCATTGCTATAATCTAGACTGGTTGCACGTTCTAATAGTTGTGCTTTAGCTCTTTCCCCTATTGTATGGTTACTATAATCCATTTTAGAGAGTATTTCTAGAGCATAGCTATGAATATCTGGATCTAGACTATTCTGACTTAGTATTTTTCCGAGGAGCTCTTCTAAATCAGAATTATAATTTAGGCGTTCGAATCTAGCTAAGGTGCTGAGTTCATAGTGGATTGTTTGATAATGATCAGATTTGAGTTCTTCTGATATGTCTAAAGATTCTCGTAGTAATTTAGCACCATCTGTTAAAATAGTATTTATTAAAAACCTTTCTAGCTCTGCGTTGTAAGCCAGATCCATACTAGCCAGAACATCCATGATGTTCCTCTTGGTAGCTTGATTCTCATGGTCATTTAGCAAACGTCTAGAAAGATATGGGATAGAGATCTCTGGCATGGAGCGCATGACATCGTAACATTCCAGTTCCTGAGAAGTTTTCAACTGAGCTTGTTCAGCATTAAGTTTGAAGTGTGCTGTAGCCTCTGATGCATCTTCTAGTTGGATAATACCTTCTGTCTTGTTGTCTTCATTGCAAGCAACATCTACAACTGGAGCAATAATCAATGCTTTGACTAAAGTACATAAGTTTGGATCTATTTGAGCCGTATTCCGGTAAGATTTTGATCGATAATGATGTAAATTACTCATATGTTTGTCAATCGGTAATCTAAATATTCGATCAAGAATATTAGTTACTTGTAAGTTCAGCTCTATAGGATCGTGAGTGATTGAATTATGCGCAAGAACTTTACCAATAAGAGCCTGTAATGATTGCGAGAAAGAAGATGTTTGATTTGTTTCTAGAATAGAACTAATAGTTTGAGTTACTTCTCCTGCAACTTTACCAACGCTGTCGTTAAGACTTGTTTTGAGCCTGATGATTTCACTATCTTCTTCTATAGCTGTTGTATCTATAGTTAAATATGGATTTATATCATCAAATTCGTAATTCTCTGCAGCATCACGTATCCTACAGACATCTAAAGTTAAG
>CAYPGT010000005.1:13655-60703 GCA_964410425.1 uncultured Gammaproteobacteria bacterium | reverse complement strand
ATCCTTCGCAAAATAGCTAAGTATCAGATCAGCACCAGCTCGTTTAATACTTATCAATGATTCATAAATAGCTTTATCTAAGTCTATATATCCAGCTTTAGCAGCAGCATGTATCATCGAGTATTCTCCACTGACTTGATATGCTGCTATTGGGACATTAGATTTGGACTTAAATTGTTGCACTATATCTAAGTACCAGCCAGCAGGTTTGACCATGACGATATCTGCGCCTTCAGCTAAATCTAACTCTAATTCTTTCAATGCTTCTTTAGAGTTAGCTATGTTCATTTGATAAGTTTTTTTGTCTTGAGGTATAGAAAGTTCTTTTTCGAGTGTTAGCGTGTTTGATTTTTTAGCACCAAGTGAGCTAAGAGCTTCTCTGAAAGGCGCGTAGAGACTAGAAGCGTATTTGGCTGTATAAGCCATGATAAGAGTGTCATCATATCCGTGTTTATCAAGCTTATGTCTTATAGCTGAGATTCTGCCGTCCATCATATCTGAAGGAGCAACTATATCAGATCCTGCTTCTGCTTGAGCGAGTGACATGAGAGTTAGTATTTCTACAGTCTTGTCATTGACTATCTTACCGTCTTCTAGAATGCCATCATGACCGTGAATAGTATATGGGTCAAGTGCTACGTCTGTTATTAACAATAAGCCTGGGAATTCTTCCTTAATTCTTCTTATGGCTCTCTGGGTCAAGCCCTCGGGGTTATAACTTTCTTCTGCGTTTAATGTTTTAAACTGATCATCTATTACCGGGAATAGAGCTATGGCACTGATTCCTAATCCTTGAGCCTCTTCGAGCTCTCTTAGTATACTCTCCGTACCCCATCTGTAAATTCCTGGCATTGATGAGATAGCTTCTTGTGAGTTTTCGCCTTCTTTAATGAACACTGGATAAATTAGATCGTGAGCTGTAATAGAATGCTCTTGAACTAGGTTCCTAATATGCTGGTTTAATCTTAATCTACGTGGTCTGTTTTGCATTTGCTTCTTTGACCTTAGGTAATATAACGAAAAAAATTATTGAACCACCAATAAATCCTAATACTCCAAATCCCAATAATGCCATATCTACAGGGTCCATTTTATTTCTCCTTCTTTTTGTTTTCGCTAAGAACAAACAAGCCGATCGCTATAAAGTATAAACCAAACCACGCGACTAAAGCCATTGTGATACTTCTTAAATCATGATAGTCCCAAAAGTGTTTTAGAAATATTATGGTTGTAACCACATTGGCAAAAGCTTGTATTGATTTTCCAGTTTCTTGTAGAGCTATTTTCATATATTTCCCCTATTAAGTTTTCTTCTAAATTGAAATTATGATCATGATTGATTTGACTTCAAAACGAAAGGGGTCAAAAAACCTCTGTGATTTTATCTAAAAAACTTTATAATTCAATGACGTTTTACATATTGTCGTTATTAAGTATGTATATTCTAAAGAAATGAAGGGGGTCATTTGACCCCTAACCTTTTCTGCGAAAATTTAATAGCCTTACGTACTTGTTTTCTACTAGTGCCGCCTATGATATCTCTGGCGTCAACACAGGCTTCTGGCGCTAAATTCTTGGTGATATCAGATTCAAATAACTTAGAGAATTTTTGCCATTCTTTTAGAGTTAGCTCTGTGAGATATTTTTCTGAAGCTATCGCATGCTTGATTATTTCACCAATGCATTTGTAAGCATCTCTAAACGGCATACCTTTCTTTACCAAATACTCAGCAGCATCTGTAGCAGCGGTGTAACTATGAGCACAAGCCTGATACATTCTTTCTTGATTAAGTTTAATATTATTCAAGAATTCAACTGTAATAGCTAGGCAGTCTTGAGTAGTTTCATTTGCCATAAATAACATCTCTTTGTCTTCTTGCAGATCTTTGTTATAGGCAAGTGGCAAACCTTTCACTGTGATCATTAGAGCATTGAGTACACCTATGACTCTTCCAGTCTTGCCTCTAAGTAGCTCGGGGATATCAGGGTTCTTCTTCTGTGGCATCATACTAGAACCAGTTGCGAAGCTATCTGATATCTCTATGTAAGCAAACTCCTGACTATTCCAGATGATCATTTCTTCTGCTAATTGAGAGAGATGTAACATGATCATCGATAAATTAAACTCATACTCTAAGACAAAATCTCTGTCAGAGACTGCATCTAGGCTATTCTCTGAGGGACGAATGAAACCAAGACTCTTAGTCGTCAGATCTCTGTCAATTGGGAAGGTCGATCCTGCAAGTGCTCCTGAACCAAGTGGATTAATATTAATGCGTTTTAGCGAATCGCTTAGTCGCTCAGCATCTCTAGAGAATCTAGCTTCATGTGCTAACCAAAAATGCCCCACAGAGATAGGTTGTGCTTGCTGCATGTGCGTATAGCCTGGCATAATGCAATCTAGATCTTGTTCAGCTCTTGTAATTAATTGTTGACGTAATTTTTTGACTAGGCTTTGAAGAACATTTAATTCATCTCTTAGCCATAATCTTAAATCTGTGATTACTTGGTCATTGCGACTACGAGCAGTATGTAATTTTTTGCCAATATCGCCGATGAGCGAAGTTAATCTTGATTCAATTGCTAAATGAATATCTTCTTCCTTAATTCTCTCTTGAGCCCAGACTTCTGGGTTAAGAGATATCTCTTCTTCTATTTGTCTGAGGGCTTTTTCGATAGTTTTATATTCTTTATTGCTAATAATATTTTGCTGGGATAACATTTGAGCATGAGCTATGCTAGCTTGAATATCATGTCTATATAATTTATGGTCAAAACTGATACTGGCGTTGAATTTTTCCAGTATTTCAGCTGGGTTATCAGAAAACCTAGAGCCCCATAGTTTTTTAGATTTAGAGCTTTTACTCACAATGAGATTTTAGCATGCTGTATAAATTAAGCTAATTTAATCTTCCGCTTGTCAATAATATCAAGAAAGTGAATTTGTATGTTTATTAAGGGATAAGAGGGTTTCAGACTATCGAGTCAAATCCAGGGACGGTGAGAAATGGATTATATGCATATAGATCGTGCTTTGAGTACGAGCGTAAATGATACTAGTCGGGAAGATTCTAATAGATTCTTTCTATCAGTTAAAGATCGTGTTCAACAACTAGCGGCAAAGGGTGAGTTGAAAGATCCTGAATCTGTAAGGAGATTAACGCTTAAACTTTTAGAAGAATTTTACCAAGAGAAGGATGCTTTTGATCAAGAGCAAGCAAAACTTAAACGAGATCTTATTAGGCAAGAACTATTACTTTCTGTTAGCTCAACTGCTGCAATGCAAAGTATTTTAGAAGCTACAGCTCCTCTTAATGCAAATGGGGAGCCAGAGATTACTCCAGAATATCAGGCTAGTATGGCGGATATGATAGCTGATTCTTTACGCTCTGAAGCATCGTCAATGACTAAATCTGAGCTTCAACAGTGGGCTGCTTTGTATCCAGGTTTTACGTCAATTTCTGGTTTAGTGAGTGATCGTGAGCATCAAGAAGAGGCTATTAAACGTCAGTTTGGTAAATTGCCTGGTGATGCTACTGGTGCTGAGTTAAATAAATTAGTGGATAAACATAGTTCACAAGATTGGATTACTAAATCTGTTAAATTTAATCCAATTAAATTCCCTAATTTAGATTTTCTTGGTGTTGTTAGTGATTTTAAGGAGATCAAAAAAGATTTAGATGGAATACTTACTGTATTATCACAAAGATCGGATAGGAAGGCTGTTTCTCATAAGGTTGACCTAACTGCTTAAAAGTAGTTAATTACTTGTGATGGTACTTCGCCTAATCTATCTGGGCTCTCTGTAACTTTCCTGAGTAATCTATAGAAATAGTTTTGTACTGTGTGTAACTGTCTAGTGCTGAGACACCTGACTCTCTAGAACCATTACCCGTATGTTTCCAACCACCAAATAAACTAGCACCGCCGCATTCAGCACCAATAGTTGGTGCATTAAGATAGACTAGCCCAGATTCTAGCTTGTGAACGGCTTTCATGCCTAGATTAATATTCATAGTATAGATTGCATTCGATAATCCATATTCAACATCATTGGCGATGATGAGAGCATCATTCAGTACGTCTTCTGCAGCTCTAGATTTAGATTGAGGCTCTATTTCTATCACGGAGAGTACTGGTCCAAAGACCTCTTCTTTAGTGATCTTAATCCCATGCTTCGCTTTAAGAATAGTCGGAGCGTAATAGTAACCTGAATGTGATCCATCATCTAGAACTTCACCACCGCAGATTAGTTCGGCACCTTCAGCTATAGCTTCTTCTACCATTCGGTGAATACGTTTAAGTTGTCTTAAGCTAATGATCGGTGAATAGTTAGATGCTGCTTGATGCTTAGTTTTGTCATAAAATTTAGCAGCTTTGTTCTTAAGTCTAGTTACTAATTCATTGCTAACAGTCTTGTCGATAATTAATCTACTAGTACTAGTACATCTCTGTCCACCAGTGCCATAGGCACCCCAGAGTATACCTTCCTCTGCCAGGTCTAAATTAGCGTCAGCTAGAACTATAGTGCTATTCTTACCGCCCAATTCTAGAGCACATTTCTTGAATTTATCTGCTGCCATGGTCGCTACTTGACGACCTACTGCTACTGAACCCGTGACACTGACTATCTTGGTGTAAGGGCTAGATACTAAGTATTCCCCAACGTCACCCGCACCAAAAGCTAACTGCGCTACTCCACTAGGCAAGCCCGCTTCGTTAAGAATATCTACGAATAATTTACCAGAGAGCGGAGCTAGCTCTGAGGGTTTAAGAATAAAAGTATTACCAGCTATCAATGCTGGAGCAGCTTTCCACGACGGCACTGCTGCAGGAAAATTCCATGCAGTGATAAATGCTGCAGGTCCGATAGGCTGTCTGATAGTGATGATAGATTTATTAGCCATCTCTGATTGACCAGTCATGCCATAGATACGTCTACCTTCTCCTATAAAGAAATCAAAAACATCAACTATCTCTTGAATCTCTCCACGAGCTTCTTCAAGAGGCTTGCCGTTCTCTCTATGTAATGTTAAAGCAAGTTCTTCCTTACGCGCTGCATAGATGTTACGAGCTTTAAATAAATATTCAGCACGTTTAGGAGCTGGTACTTGTGACCATGACTCAAACGCCAGAGCTGACTTACGTAGCATGGCATCTAGCTCTTCTTCCGTGTTAATGCGGTGTTCCGAGACTATCTCAGAGATACGTGCAGGATTGCGGTTGATGATCTTGCCATCAACAATAATCTGCATATCTGCAAGTTCCGCTAGTTTGTCTTTTAGTTGCGTGTTCATTTAACTTTCTATCAATAATAAATGCAATGCTTAGAATAAATATGGAACCAAAAAAGATTCCTGCTCCTGCAATGATAATTCCAATTTGAAAATCTGTCATTTCTTTAACTCCCTATTTGATAAACATATACACGTTGATCCAATTGCATACGAGCTAATCCATACAACTATACCAATAATTAAGCCCCTTGTATCGTTATAATCCCAAAATGATTTCAAAAATACTAGTGTAAACACCATATTTGCTAATGCAAATAGTGATTTGCCAAATTCTAATAGTAATTCCCCCCATAATTTAATATCATAACTTATGGGATTTTATGTAGAAGTATACATACAGGCTATATTGCTTCAGCAATAACTTCAAGCCCTTTCGCTAGATCGCTTTCGCTAATAATGAGATCTGGAGCTAAGCGAATAATATTGCCGTAGGTTCCACAACCCAATAGTAGAACATTCTTTTCGTAGGCTTGTTTCTTAATCTTGTCAACGATCTTAGAATCTGGGAATACTAGACCTACCATTAAACCTAAACCTCTGACTTTAATCTTGTCATTGAATTCACCTGAAGCTTTACGTGTGTCTGACTTAGGATATCTATCTTCAAAAAACTTAAATATTTGTTCTGAGCGAGCTAGAACATTGTCCATGACTTTATCTCTTTCAATGATTTCTATAAGTTTCAGCGCAGCTCTACAAGCGATAGGATTACCACCAAAAGTACTGCCATGAGAGCCTGGAGCCATCTCGTACATCATTTCCTTATTACTAGCGAAAGCTCCCAAAGGCACTCCACCAGAGAGTCCTTTAGCCATAACTTGGATATCAGGTACTACGTCATACCATTGTGATGCAAACCACTTACCAGTACGTCCCATGCCTGACTGTACTTCATCAAATATTAATATGATGCCATGCTCATCGCAGAAGTCGCGTAAAAACTGTAAGAAATTACTGCCACCATGAAGTCCAGCTGCAGGTATATAACCACCTTCACCTTGTACAGGCTCAACTATCATGGCTGCCACTGTTTCAGGATGTATTACTCGGTCGAAATATTTTTTCATGCAGCTGATACTATGCTCAACCACAAAGTTTCTATCCTTCTCAGTCTTAGCATCGTAAATATTCGGGAAATCTAAGTAATGTATGCCAGAAAGTAGAGGCTCGTAATAGCGTCTATAAGAGGATTTGGAACTGGTGAGAGAAGTGCCAGCTAAAGTTCTACCGTGAAAGCCACCCTTGAAGACTACAAGATTAGCTCTGCCAGGTCTGAGCTTACGCGCTAGTTTGATAGAACCATCGATGCCCTCTGCTCCGCTATTAGAGAAGAAAGTATTATTAATGTCACCAGGCATAATCTCAGCAAGCTTCTCAGCTAGATCAATATTAGCGGGGTAATGTACTACACAGCTGGTATGAATACATTTAGCTGCTTGCTCAGAGATAGCTTGTACTATTTCTGGATGAGCATGCCCTAATTGGTTAACAGCAATACCTGCAGTAAGATCTAGGTATTTTTGACCTGCATCACTATATAAATACGAACCTTCACCTCGAACAGCTACTAGATCAAAAGCTCTGCCTAAAGCAGGAGAAAGGTATTCAGCATCACGTTTTAAAATATCAGACATGAATAAATTATACCCCAGACCTAAAAGGTGGGTATTTTTACCATTTCATTGTCGCAAAACTATCCATATTGATATTCACACGATTGCGATAGATAAGGAGTAATAATGCAAGTCCTATAGCTGCTTCTGCTGCTGCTATAGCCATAACAAATAAACTAAAGACTTGTCCTTTAACCATCACTGGATCAATATAGTGTGCAAAAGCTACGAAATTAATGTTAACAGCGTTAAGTATAACCTCAATGCTCATTAGCACACGGAAAGCATTATTTCTGGTAATTAGCCCATAGAGACCAATACAAAATAGTAGAGCTGAAAGTATTAGATAATGATTAAGTGTTATTTCCATAATATATTAAGTCCCTTGTTTAACTTCTGTGTCTAAGTGCTTTTTAGATAGAATCACTACTCCCACTAAAACCACTAGTAAAAGTATTGAAATCAATTCGAACGGTAATACGTAGCGAGTCAACATTAACTGTCCGATACGAGCTGTATATTGATTAGATACTTCAGAGATAATATTGAAATGTGCTTCAGCACCACTAAGCTGAGCAATTGACGCCCAGTCTTGAGAGTTGATAACGTAAACTAGCAACGCAAATAAAGCTGAGCAAACTACTAGGGCTGAGAGTTTGCGTAAACCTATATCTAATGGATCTATAACTTCTTCTTTAACAACGTCAGCAGCTTGTTCCTTAAGATTACAAAGCATCACAGCAAAAATTATTACTAAGACTATACCAACGGCATAAATAAGCACTTGTGAAATAGCAACAAAATTAGCAGCTAACACAAAATACAATCCTGCGATGGCACAAAAGGCGCCTATTAATAAAAACCCAGCCCTAATAAGATTAGGTAAGAATATCATTCCTAAAGAACAGACGACGGTGATGGTCGCAAGTACATAAAAAGGTAAGTGAGAATATTTAGCTAGTAGTTCCATAATACGAGAATCATTATAGTTCAGAAATAAAAATACGTCGATTAGCATAATTTTTGTGCCGTTAGAACGGGAGTTTATTTTAAGTTGGAAGCGGAAACGAGTAAAGTGAGGTGCTTCTGTGGAATACTACTATTTAGGTAGCATTTGCTATTGATTTGACTTGTGAACTTAAAACAAATAGCTGAATCCAGAATAGTGATAGACCCAGAGGTTTGTTCGGGTAAGCCTAGGATTAAAGGTACTAGAGTTTTGGTTTCTGATATTTTGCTTAGTCTTGCTGAAGGTTTATCCAATACCGAAATATTGCGAAACTTTAGGGGTTTGCAGCCTGACGATCTTAAAGCTGCTATCGCTTATGCGTTCTGTGTTACTGATGGAATTAAGATGAAGATCGGTTCTGCGTTTGATCCTGTGAACGAAGATGGCACAATGTTGCCATTAACACAGGCTGAAGATATAGAAAAACAATTATTCTCGAAGGCGCTAGAAGAGCAGGCTGCAATCCAAGACGATATCACTAAGGAGAAACTTGCTGAGCTTAAAGCTAAGAAAACTCAAAAAACTATTAGCCCCAAAAATCTAGATGAAAAGGAACCTGCTCCGAAAGAGCGTGCTTATGATCTCTTAATAGATATCTCTGGAGAGCCTTTGACGAGAGTGTTTAAGGATACAGATGGATTTGAGCAGGGACTTGATATGAGTATGGATAATTATGTTTTCGTGGTGCGTAAGGATGAGAAACCTTGGCTCTGCTATTCTACGCGAGATGGTGTGGAGATAGATCAGGCTATGCGTAGAAATCTTTTGGTAACCTATTCTGATAGTGGTCTAATTAAGAAGGAAGTATTTGAAGGCTACCTTACGACTGATAGACAGCATAAAATATTTATCCAAAAACTTAATGGTAAGACTTGTGGTAGTGCGTTATGAAACGTTACTGAAATCCAAATTAGAGCCTATTGTATAACGCTCTGTTGGGGCTGTTGTTCTGAGATCACCTTGTAATCTAGTGTAGGATTGTTGCTGCTGATTTCTGAAGATATCACTAGAACTTTGATCTACAGTGGATTTACCATCACCAAATGCACCTTTAAGTCTTTCTAGTGTTGGTTTAATATCCTCTATAAGTCCTTTCTTGTAACCAGTTCTAATGACTTCTTTATCGCTGTCTGGTAGTGCATCAAATTCTGCTTTGGTTCTCCAGTCTCCAGTTTTAGGATCGACGAAATAAGCACGTTTTGTATTGTTGAAATCCTGTTCTAGTTTTTGAACAT
The DNA here is from genome assembly GCA_964410425.1 of uncultured Gammaproteobacteria bacterium. Classification (GTDB taxonomy): domain Bacteria; phylum Cyanobacteriota; class Vampirovibrionia; order LMEP-6097; family LMEP-6097; genus CAYPGT01. The sequence goes on along the minus strand of CAYPGT010000005.1, from coordinate 51,549 downwards.
CTTCCCCTCTCTTGTGTAAGTAATAGAGATCTTTGCGTTTGGCATCATTTTCACCGTTTTTATTAGTTTTCTCTAAAGCTTGATCGTAATCATAGTACATTTGGTGAGCTTCTTTGCCTTGTTTTGCTCTAAGGTCATCTAGACTCTTTTGTGTAGCTTTTTGTTGCTCTTGTATTGCACTTCTCTCTTCTTCAGTTTTTGCATCTTTTAATTTTTGCTTTTGAGTTTCCTGTTCATCTTTAAGAGATTTTTCTTTTGCTTGATTCTCTTTTTGAGTTTTTTGATATTCTTCATATTCTTTAGCTAATTTTGCATCATTTTGTTCTTTGATACCTTTGTCAAGTATGGCTTTTTCTTCTTTTTGTTGTTGTATCTTCTTTTGCTCGATATCGGCTTCGAGCTTCTTCATATAGTCGGTAGCCCCATCGTAGTCTCCATTGGCAGCGGCATCTATATCATCTAATAGTGCATCAGTACTGGCATTAAGTTTGTTACCACTATTCTTTAATGCTGCTCCAGCACCGGTTCCTGCAGAGCCTAGACTTGGTACCGACGGTGCAAACTTTAATGGTCCCGGTGCTATTGGCATCATTGGTGGTCTATTACTAAACATACCTGGACCAAGGTGAGGATTACTCATACTTGATGCAACATGACTTTTAATTGCATTATTCATTTAGCTAATCTCCACATCTAGGTTTGGTTTATTACTTTTCGGAATTGTTGACTGAGTTACTACGGTAGGTTGATCTATTTTTTCAGTAGTTGGTTCTTCGGTTACTTTTTCTACTTCTTCCTTGGCTTTAAATACCGATGTTGCTTTTGTTGGAGGAACATATACTTGATCTGGGTTAAGACCTTGCTTTGTTGGTGTTTGTGAAGCAGTTGCACTTGCAGCTTCAGCTAACTGACCTTGATTAGCTTTGGGATCTGGCTGTTGAGCTTGGCTATAACGTCCAAATAGAACTTCTTTAGAGAAAGGATTTGCCGCTTGTACCAAGTTTGTGATGAGAGGTGAACCTTTTCCTGATAGATTGACCAAGTTTTCTCTTGCTTGACCTGATAGATTTCTTAAATTTAATAGTGGATCTGATACCATAAAATATTCTCCTTAGCCTGTTTGATCATTATTAGTACTATTCGTAGCTTCATTGCGTGGAGGGTTTGCTTTATTATCATTCCATGCTTGTTGTGAAGTATCTTTGTTTGGACAGCCATTTGGTCCACAGCCGCCATTTGATCTATCGTTTGATGCCATCATACTAGCTTTGTTGCTGCTGTTGCCAGCGTTAGTTAGACCTGAAAATATTTGTCCGAAAGCACCCGCAAGACCACCAAATGCTTGTGCCATCATGGTTTGCATCATATAGCTTTGTTGTAGTTGCTGCTGTTGCATTATTTGATTATTAGCTGCACTTGGATCATTTGATGTCGAAGTGGGAGTTGGTATCATTGCTGCTGTGGTTTTGCCAATGGCAGCTGTTTCATTAGAATTTGAAGCTAGAATCTTTAGACTAGTAAGACCATCCTTATCAGTAGCAGCGATAAGCGTTTCGCCAGCAGCGTTTTTCATAGCTGATGCTGATGATGGACTAGATGATGTTGATGCTATTGTTGTCATAGACTAGCTTTCCTTAATTCCTTTCCCACCCATAGAGATAGGAACATATTTAAGTTAAGTTTGGGTTATGAAATTAAAAATAATTTAATTAGCTAGTCGTACTTTCTTCTTTATCTTTTTTAAGTATGGTTTTAACATCTTCAGGTTCAATTGCTTTAATAAATGTTTCAGCTGCTTTCTCTTTATCTGATTTGCTGGAATCTTCCTTATCCATAACAGCGGAGAACTGATTCCATGCTTCAGTTTTCTTACCATCTTTATCATCTATTTTGTCAAACCTTTCTTTCAGAGAGTCTTTATCTTTGTAATTTTCTAATAACAGATCACGCTGATTAGCTGCCTTAGCTGAAGCATCAAGTGCATTATCATTTCCATTAGCTTGTTGAGTATTTGGATTGGTGCTAGGATCTGGTGGTCTAACTCCTGGGCTGCCTCCACTACCATTACTACTATTATTGCTGCCACTGCCGCTTCCAGTTCCTCCACTGCCTTGTGCACCACCACTACCGAAACCTATGTTTCCTAGTCCCCCCAATGCACTCATCATGCCTGCACCTGCGCCTATACCTGAAGATAGTAAGGGAGCCATCGTTGATAGTTGTGCAAAGGCTGCTGAATTAGCGTTATTATTTCCCCATGTATTACCAGTGCCACCAAAACTTAATTGCTCTATAGTAGATGTTACACCTCTACCATCTACTTCAGAGCCTGTTGTGCCGCGAGCTGCAGCTGCGTCTGTTACTCCACCTACGTTTGGTACTCTGTTTAGGACTCCTGCTACTGTGTTACCTATCTTTTGTCTTACTAAGCTACCAGTACCAGTAAACACAGGTGAGCTATGTGGATCAATAGCACTTGCCCTACCTGCGCTCACAATGGGATTACCGTTTAAGTCTTTAAGTACAACGCCATTACTTACGTCTGAGCCTGATATTTTCGCTGTTGCTTTAGCATTAGCTGCTTGACCTGATGTTGGTGTTATTGCTGGTGTTGTGTTCACTTAATTTGGTTCCTTACTTAATTTAGAAAATTTATATTATTAGTACTGTTGTTCTGGCAGTTAATATTATTGCTGCTGTTATTACTCTTATTGTTTTGTCCACAAGTATTGCAATTAGACTGGTTTTGACCGGAACCAGAACTGAACATGGATTGCAGCAAGGGTACCATCACAGACAATAACATTGGTAATACTGAGAACAGTAAAAGTAATGGACTAATGCCACTGGTACCGGTACCGAAGCCAGGCGTGTAATTTAAGTTGCCAAACTGCCCATTGCTAAAATACTGTTGTTGGGATGGATCGCGTAGGATTCCTGATGACAGTGAATTACTGTTACCAAAATTAATAGTGTTCAACTGGCCAAGGCTAGTTGTTGAAGACAGTGACCCTACCATAACGTATTTAATAGAACAAATAGAGATTAAGCTATGGTTAAGTGCTATATAAGGTTTATGTTTTTGTGTTTAACAAAGGCTTAAACTAACTTATAATAACTATAGTTATGGTCGACTCAGGAAATATTGATCCAGGAAATAAAGCAAGCTCTAGTCCATTCCTTACGCCTAAGGATAGTGCTAAAGTTCCTAGTAGTGAAGTTGCTCCTGCTGTTGCTAGGTCTAATTCTATGGATGCTAATCCTGTGTATAAATCTCCGAGTGAATCACAACAGGCACAAGCTAAACACCAAGTAGCGAAGGTTGATCAAGAGACTCTATTAAAGAAGGAATCAGAGCTTTTAGCGCGCAATCCTGTTCTCGCAGCCAAATTACAAAATCCCAAAAAACCTAAAATTCCAGCTAAGAAACCTAAGCAGTCACCGCCAGAACCTGGTACTAGAGTGCAGCTTGCTCCTAAGGGTCGGGCGATTAATCCGCGTCGTGTTAAGCCACATATGCCAGGTCGCTTGCAGGCAGTCTTTGATGATCGTATTGATAACATGTCTAAGTTAGAAGAAGCCTTATCGTCAGCTAATGATAGCGTTAATCTTATCAACGAATATGCACGTAAGTTACTGGCTAGTCATGGTATTGCTGAGATGCGTAGCTTTGATAGTCTGGCAGTGCTTTTGGGTTTGGAGGCTGATATAGCAGACCTGGACAAGAATTCACTGATTAAATTACTGCAGGCAAAAATTAGAGAATTCTCTGATGAACCACAGCTAAAGCAAATACTTAATGAAATCGTTATTCAAATAAATTTATCTGAGAATAATAATTTCTTGAGACCACTATTGCAATTCTTTTTACCGATACCGTTTCAGTTTGAGTTTGCGGATGTTGATGAAGAGTTTGATGAAGACGAAAAAGAAACACGTCGAATTGAGAAACGAAAAAATAAACAAGAACAAAATCAAAACAAACAGGAAGATGATTCTAACTATGATATTGAAGAGTTTGATTCGTCTGCATCTCTGTCAATTCAGACTTTGAATTACAATAAAATACATTTATTTTTAGGATATCATGAGAAGGCTAACCAACTCAAAGTCAGTCTAAATGGTGATCCCATCGCAATGGAATTGGCTATACCTGTAGAATCTAATATGGAAGATCTCATATATGGTGAACTTAAAAATATTGATTATATGATTAAAGTATGGAAGGAAAATGTGTTTAAGAGTACGGATAAGAGGATACTAAAAGTTAGAGCTGATGGTAAACTTAATCCAATGCTACTTAAAGCTTGTAATAGTATCCTAGAAACAATTCAAGATAGTGATATTGATTTGGGTGAAACAGAAGCAGGCTTGCTATGAAGCGTGTCGTAGGCAAAATTAATGGTTTTCATGGCATTAAGGGAGAGATTAAAATTTATCCTTTAGTAGATGACTTAGATTTGTTTTATGATTTTGGTAAAATTGAGATTGACGATAAAGATTACGAGATAGCAGGCATTAGACTGCATAAAAATAATGTATTAGTTACGCTAAAGAATCATCATAGTCGTAATGCAGTGGAAGGATTTTCTGGCTATATTAAAGCAGAACTGAATGAAGATTTAGGTGATTCACAATATTATATTTCTGATTTATTGGGTATGGATGTTGTGGATGAAAACTCTAATGAAATCGGCATAGTTAGTGATTTCTCGAATCAGGGACAGGAATTGATTTATATTAGGCTGATAGATAAATTTGCAGCGAAGGGTGATTTAATCGTGCCTTTTGTGGAAGATTATATACTAGATGTTAAGATAGGAACTCATATTAAGATCAAATTAGATGAAGGCCTACTAGAGTTGTGTAGATGAAACCAAGAATAAAAATATGTGGAATCACTAACTTAATTGATGCGAAGAACGCATTAAATTTAGGTGCGGATTTTATTGGATTTATTAATATCAATAGATCTTCAAGATTTATAACTACGGAAGAAATTGAAGACATACTTAAGTCATTTAATGAAGCTGAAAAACAAAAAGTAGTTTTGCTTACTGATATCAATTCAATTGATACTGTTATTAACATCAGTTCTAGGCTAGGTATTAAAATTCTTCAGCCCTATGGATCGCTCTCTAATAATGACTTACATCGTTTGCGATTACTTGGCTACAAAATATTTAAACCTATCAACATCGCTACGGAAGATGATCTGGATCAAATAGAAGAATACTTAGACTGTGCTGATGTGATTATTCTTGATACTAAGATTACTGATGCTGCAATACTAGGTGGCACAGGACTAAGTTTTGATTGGGATCTCTATGTTAAAGCTAAGTCGTTGACAAAGGTTGATCTTGGACTCGCAGGTGGCATCAACACTGAGAACCTAGAAGAAGCTCTACTTAAATGTAAACCTGCCATGATAGATATCTCTTCTGGTTTAGAGACTAATCCAGGGATTAAATCCCTAGAGAAAATGAAACATCTCTTTAATCTCTTAAACTCAGTACTTTATAGCTAAAACCCCTAGTCTTGCTGATGGATTAATGTATTCGAAATTAAGCTAATAATCCTTACTTTGATTGGCATTAAATTTGTCTATGGAGCCTATATAGCTTATATGTTCCAAGACGATGAGCTTGAAGATTTATATAGTCAGCTGGATAAGTTGTGTAATCCTCAACCCCAAAATACTAATGCGGTTAAAGAGATTACAACTATATTGACTACAAACCAGGCTGTGAACAGTTCTAGCTCTATTAAAGAGCTAGAAGCACTAATTAATGATTTGGAAGACGAGGAGAAACTGGGCAAAATGGATAAGAACGATTTATTTATGAGTACGAATAAGGCTGTAGTCGCAGCCGAAGAGAATTCGCTATCTCAGAATATTAGTAATAGATTTATTGGTAAACCTGTTTCAGCTGATGGAATATTTAGTAATATCAAACACAATATTAGACAGTCAAACAAAAAACGCATTGAAGCTTACGCTAACACTAATGCTAAAGTAGTTAAAGAATCTAATATGGAACCTCTTAAGCTGCAGCAGTATACAGAAAAGTAGATAATATACCCCTGATAAAATTTAGAGCAAAAGAATACCCCCGATAAGCGACTTGTAATATGGGTATGAAATCCCTGCTGGGGTGTTGGTTTCATACTATGATTTACTTATCAGAATCAGCTATTTTTTGTGCTGAAGCACATGAATTCTTATAAAGCATTAACGCACTTCTTCCTGATGCGTGAGCTAGCATATTGACGAATAGTCTCATATCTTGATTCGTATTGAGGTATCGAGCAACAAAGTCAAGTAGACCTTCAATTATAAAAAGCATTCCTGAAGCTTTTTTAGCCAGTTTATCTTGGAAGGCTAATTCTATATCAAATAGCCATGAAGCCAGGTCTCTCATTGGACCAAATAGCCTTTCCTTGCCAGTAAGCATATAGCCACAAGATGCAGTAACATCAAATATGGTACTGAGTAAGCCATTGTGCCCCTTAGACTCAAACTTCCATGTATTAGTTGTTTTATCATGTCTTACAGGAAATATTGTTTTAAGTGGATCCTGAAGTATCTCTGTAAAGAGCTTATAGCAAGCTTTAGATGTTTCTTTAAGACCTGTTAAGTAATCTGGAAAGAAACCCTTGGCAAACTTCTGTGGCAGGTTTCTATCGGCATATTCCCAGATCTGGTCTATACCAGCTGAAATTCCCCTAATTAGGTAGATGTCTTTTAAGTTTCCAAACCAAGGTAGTACCGCTTCTCCTAAAAATCCAATTGCTTGAAAAGGGTTTTTTTTATCTATACCTTGGTTCATGCCACTGATACCATAAGGAACATAGCTTAAATTTGTAATTAAGCCTACAAATTTTTTGATATTTTGTTTTAGTGATGGTGGAATATTTGTGAGCATAGCAAACGCACCTATAACATTGAATATTATGTTGGACGAACAAGCGTATTTATCAAGAGCATGTATTAGACGCATCCAATTACCCCAACTTGAATTTTGGATTTCAATACGCTTATCGGAAAAGCTCGCAAAATTACTCTTTCCAGGCATTTCCATACTCTCAAGTCCCGACTCAATTAAGTTCGATGCGGTTTCGCGAGCCAGCAGCTTCTGTGTCCCATGATCTACAAGTGATTCAGGAATATCTTTGTGAAAATCAGCAACTCGATCTATTCCAAAAGCAAAGTTTCGAGAGGCATTGTTAATCAGAGGTTCAGCAAGTGTTAATTGCATAAAGTACCGAACAGTAAATTGTACTACAAGATAGATTCGTATTACAAAAACCTTCTTAAAACATAATTTTCAGGCTCAACTCAAAAATCACACATACTCTATTCAGATAAGTTGCTACATTTTCAAGCTTAAAGCCAAAACCCTTGCAAACAAAGGGCTTAAATTCAAGATAACTATGGAGTATCTTGAACTGTACCTAGACTATATAGATGATCTTATAAATTTAAGTGGGAAATACTTGACACCCATACTTCTGTATGCTAGTATATAAGTATGGACAGTCAGAGTGTATTTTTATTAGTGATCAGCTTCTTAACTTGGAGTATAACCTTGCTTATGTTCAGGTCAATGTTCGTGTTCAACTCTAATCAGAAAGAATTGAGCTTATTTGATCTAATCTTCATGTTTATAAGTAAGAGTCCCGATATGTCAAGCCAAAGATAGCGCATGCTATTATTCGCTTATCGGATCACCATGAAAAAGAGTGGCTTGCTTCGTATAGGCGAACAGTCTATTTGAGAATATTACATACGCAGAGACTTAGTCTCCCTACAAAACGCTTATCGGAATTATATGAGACGCGAAAGCTTATTTCCTTTTCTAAGTAAAACAATTAAAACTCTTTGAACCTAAAGTTTTGACTATTCTAGCTTCTTGATTATTCTGCTAGAATCATCGTTTAGTGCCAAAAAGAACTGATATCCGCAAAATACTTATCATCGGTGCGGGTCCAATTATTATAGGTCAAGCATGTGAATTTGACTATTCTGGAACCCAAGCTTGTAAAGCTCTTAAAGAGGAAGGTTTTGAAGTTGTATTAGTTAATAGTAATCCTGCAACTATAATGACTGATCCAGAGTTTGCTGATCAGACTTATATAGAGCCCATCACTCCTGAGTACGTAGCGAAAATTATAGAGAAAGAAAGACCTGACGCTATTTTACCCACCATGGGTGGTCAAACTAGCTTAAACACAGCTGTAGCTCTCGCTAAGAGCGGAGTTTTAGAAAAGTATAATGTCGAACTAATTGGAGCAAAACTACCAGCAATAGAAGTTGCTGAGGATAGAGAGAAGTTTAAGAATTTAATGGATAGTATTGGTCTCAAGAGTCCACGATCAGAAACAGCGACAACAGTACAAGAAGGTCACGTAATAGCTGCTGAGATTGGTTTTCCTGTGATCATCAGACCAGCATTTACTCTTGGAGGTTATGGTGGCGGTATAGCTTATAACGTTGAAGAATTAGATAGTATTTTGGTTAAAGGTTTATCAGCAAGCCCTGTCAGGCAGGTACTAGTAGAGCAGTCAGTCTTGGGCTGGAAAGAAATAGAGTTTGAGGTAATGCGTGATCTGAAAGATAACGTAGTAATCATTTGCGCGATTGAAAACTTTGATCCGATGGGTGTGCACACCGGAGACAGTATCACTGTTGCACCGACACAAACTATTTCAGATAAAGAATATCAAGCTCTAAGAGATGCTTCTATTAAGATTATCAGAGCTGTAGGTGTAGAAACAGGTGGTAGCAATATTCAGTTTGCGCTTAATCCTGAGAATGGCGAAATCCTAATCATAGAGATGAACCCAAGAGTATCTAGATCTAGTGCTCTTGCCTCTAAAGCTACTGGTTTCCCTATCGCCAAGATAGCAGCTAAACTAGCCGTAGGTTATACCCTTGATGAAATACCTAACGATATCACGAAGAAGACTATGGCTAGTTTTGAGCCAAGCATAGATTATGTCGTAACCAAAATACCAAGGTTCGCTTTTGAGAAGTTTCCTGAAACTAAAGACCTGCTTAACACACAAATGAAATCTGTCGGCGAGACTATGGCTGTAGGTAGAAGCTTCAAGGAAAGCTTCCAGAAGGCTCTCAGAGGACTAGAAAGCAAAGGTCCTACTGGTTTTATCAACAAAGACATCATCAAGCTTGTTTACCAAGAGAAGCCTCAAGCTGAAGAATTACAAAAACTAAAAGACAAGCTTAAACGAGAAGTCGCAATTCCTAGTTCACAAAGGGTTTATAGAATTTTTGATGCACTATACCTAGGACTAAGTATTGAAGAAATTCATGAATATAGCAAGATTGATATTTGGTTTCTGACTCACTTACACCAAATAGTTAATGAAAGCAGATTAATACAAGCAGATTTTTACAGGGTTATTAAAGACAATCTCTGTCAAAGTTTGGACCTGGAAGAAACTTTAAGACGTTCAATCACTGCAGAAAGAATGAAAAAACTTAAATCGATGGGCTTCTCTGACAAGCAGTTAGCCATACTACTAGACGTTTACACAACAGTTAGAGAAGAAGATATACGGAATTTCAGAATTAAACTTAAAGTCTTACCAGTGTATAAGACCATAGATACTTGTGCTGGAGAGTTTGAATCGTTCACTCCATATCATTATTCTAGCTATGATGAAGAAGATGAAATTACGACAAGTAACAAGAAGAAAGTGTTTATTCTCGGTGGAGGACCTAATCGTATTGGACAGGGCATAGAGTTTGATTATTGTTGCGTTCATGCTAGTCAAGCATTAAGAGCTGCTGGCTATGAAACCATCATGATCAACAACAATCCAGAAACGGTTTCTACGGATTATGACATAAGTGATAAATTATACTTCGAACCTATAACGGTAGAAGATGTGCTTTCCATCTGGAATAAAGAGAAATCTCTCGGTGCTAATCTTAAGGGAGTAATAGTACAGCTTGGTGGACAAACTCCTCTAAATATATGCAAAGCACTTGAGGCTGAAGGTGTTACTATCATTGGTACTCAGCCGGAACAGATAGATCTAGCTGAAGACAGGGATAGCTTCGGTAAACTTCTCACTAACCTTAAGCTTAAACAAACTCACAATGCTATCGCGAATAATAAAGAAGAGACTCTAATTAAATGTCAAGAAATTGGCTTCCCTCTAGTTCTAAGACCGAGTTATGTATTAGGTGGCAGAGGCATGGAAGTAGTATATAGTGAAAAAGAAGTCGATGACTGGCTTCTACGCATTATACTCGAAGAAGATCAATTCCCAGTCTTAATTGATAAGTTTCTCGATAACGCCATAGAAATAGATGTAGATGCTATCTCTGATTCCAAAGAAACAGTAATAGCTGGAATTATGGAACACGTTGAGTATGCTGGTATTCATAGTGGTGACTCTGCTTGTACTTATCCTCCACAAACACTCTCAAAAGACATCATTCAAAAAATTGAAGAAGCTACTTATAGTCTTGCCAAAGCCTTAAAAGTTAAGGGCTTAATGAATATTCAATTTGCTGTTAAAGACGAAGAGTTATACATTCTAGAAGTCAATCCTAGAGCCAGTCGTAGTGTGCCATTTATTTCCAAAGCCACTGGTATATCATGGGCTAAATTAGCTTCACTAATAATGGTAGGTAAAACTATTCAAGAACTTGGCGTAGATAAACTAGTAGAAAGGATTCCACGCAACCAAGTCTCTGTAAAAGAAGCTGTGTTCTCCTTCAATAAATTTGATGGCAGCAGTATTTTCTTAGGTCCAGAAATGAAGAGTACTGGAGAAGTAATGGGCATCAGCAATGAGTTCCCAGAAGCCTTTGCTAAAGCACAAATAGCAGCCTCACTCAATCTTCCTAAATCGGGTAAGGTGTTTATAAGTTTTAATGATAGGGACAAGACTTCTGCAGTGGGTATCGCAGAAGATTTGATCGAATTAGGTTATAAGATAGTGGCCACCAGTGGTACTGCTAAGTTACTTGAACTTGATGGATTAAGTATTGAGAAAACTTATAAAGTTAATGAAGGTAGACCCAATATTACGGACCTGCTAAAGAACGACGAGATTAGCCTTATACTTAACGTACCTTGGGGTAAGGAAGCCAATGAAGACAGCCAGGTCATCACCAAGATAGCTCAAGCTCGTAATATTCCAGTAATAACGACAGTATCAGGCTCACAGGCTACTGTGAAAGCTTTAGAATCAGTACAGAAAACAGAAATCACAGTTAAGTCGCTGCAAGATTATCTTAAGGTGGAGATTGCAAAATAACTTGATAAGGGTATATTGTTCTTGATGAGCAAACCACTTAAACTTGGCGTACTCGGCAGCACATTAGCTCACAGTAAATCACCACAAATTCAACAAGCAGGCTTACATTATCTGGGTATCGAAGGTTCTTATGATCTGTTTGAAGTAGCGCCTGAAGAGTTTAACAGTAAAATTAATTTACTGTTTCATGAACTTAATGGACTAAACGTCACTATCCCTTACAAGCAAAGTATTACAAAGTATTTGAATTATAGAGACCCATTGGTAGAACGTATTGGAGCTACGAATACTCTCGTGATCAAAGATGGTCAAATACACGGTTACAACACTGACTATTGGGGCTTCAGTAAATCATTAGAAGATGCTGATCTTAAGGGTAAGCCTGTGTCTATTATTGGCGCTGGAGGAGCTTCTAGAGCCATAATCATTGCATTAGAAGATATGGGTGTCGAAGAGATAAATATCTATGTTAGAAATATTCATAAGATAGAAGGTACTTTACCTAAGGTCAAAAAGACACACATCAATCTAAAACTCTATACAGAAGAAGAGAATTTTAGTAATTCAGCACTAATAGTTAATGCTACTCCAGTGGGTCAAGGGCGCCTTGGAAATAGCATGCCTATTACTATTGAGCAAATAGAACTATTAAGAGCTGGGACTATAGTTTACGATCTAATATATTCAGAAACTCAATTCTTAGAAGAAGCAAAAAAATGCAAACATCAAACCATAGACGGTTCTAAAATGCTTATATTGCAAGCAGCACAGTCACTCAGTCTCTGGACAGGCAAAGAAATCACAGATGGCTTAATAGAAGCTATGACTCAGGGATTTAGTCAAGCCGTGAAGTGTTAATTAAACTGCGATTAGTTTCTTCACCGCGATGTCATGCTTATCTACTGGAATCGAATCCCATAGTAACTCTGAAAAGCAGACACCGATTGATTTACATTTCTTAGAGATTTGGTTTAATAATCGATCATAGTAACCGCCGCCTCTACCCAAACGATAAGAATCTTTATTAAATGCTAGTGCTGGCACTATTACCAGGTCAAGTTCAGAAGCTTTAACCAATTTATTAGTAGCAGGAGGAGCTTTAGTGCCATACTTAGAATCCACTAAATTAAATAAATCTCCAGCTTCAAACAAAAGCATACGCGCCTTGCCAATCGCTCTGGGTAAGACCCAACGCTTATCGGGGTTACTAATAATCATAGAACTTAAGTCAAACTCATCTGTCAGTGGATAGTAAAGTAGTATGGTTTGAGATTTCTTAAACTCAGGACTCAATTCAATTTGATCAATTAATTCTTGTTGGCGTTTGTAGAAATCTTCTCTATCAGCAAGTAAATCCGCAAGCTCAGCCTTAGCTTTAGCCCTAAGTTTAGATTTAATTTCACTAATAGCCTGTTCTGACATTACTACCGACATTAGTTATATATTATATAGCAAGGGCTTGTTTAATTCGCTTCAAAACCAAATCTTTTCCCAATAAATACATGACTAATCCTAAGTCAGGTCCATGAGAAATACCACTAATAGCAACTCTTATAGGTAAGAATAACTGCTTTCCATGAAGTCCTAAATTATCACCCAAAGTATTAATAGCATCTTTCAAAGCAACAGAGTTAGTCCAATCTAAATCAGGATTCTCAAGCGATTTAGCTAAAGATTCTAGAAGAATTTTAGATTCAGCTAGTGACTTGGATAATTTAGGATCAATCTCTATATTATCCTCAAAGAAATAAGAAATATTTTCATTAATATCATCAAACTTATTTAAGTTACCTCTTATAGAATCAATCATTAACTTCTGATCATCAACAGAATATTCAGAAAGATCATATTTAAGAAAAGGCTTCAGATTAGAAACAAGTTCATCAAAACTAAGCTTCGCCATATACTCACGGTTGAACCAGTTAAGCTTTTGGATATCATAGATAGCTGGACTTTTACTCATACCCTCTATATTAAAATCCTTAATGGCATCTTTAATCAAATATAATTCTTGAACAGTTCCCGTAGGAGCAGTATAGCTAGTAGCTACTAAGTAATTCACTAAAGCTTCTGGTAAATAGCCTTCACGTATATATTTATCGACACCCGCTATATCACCATGTTTACGCTTAGAAAGTTTCTGTTTATCCTTTGTGAATATCAAAGGTAAATGTCCAAAAATTGGAACCGGGAATCCAAAAGCCTCATAAATAGCTATTTGCTTGGCCGTATTAGTTAAATGATCTTCACCTCTAAAAACATGGGTAATAGACATATCATGATCATCAACAACTACAGCAAAATTATAAAGAACTTGACCATTATGTTTTTGGATGACAGGGTCACCACCAAGGTCCTTAGTATTAATAGACATCTCTCCACGAATAACATCCTGCCATTCAATATTACGATCAGCACCTAGATTGAGACGTATAACATAGGGTTTACCTTCAGCTTCAAGCCTGTTAGCCTCTTCCTTGCTTAAAGTCCGAGAACGATTATCATAGCCCTCTGCTATCTTCTTAGCTCGCTGCTCTTTACGCAAGTCTTCTAACTCTTGAGGTGTAGCATAACACTTGTAAGCCTTGCCTGCTTGAATTAATTGATCGACATAGTTTCTATGTATATCAGCTCTAAGCGACTGTCTTACTATCTCACCATCCCATTCAATTCCTAAATGCTTAAAACCTTCAATTATCTCTTGAGTATACTCATCTCTATTTCTCTCTGTGTCAGTATCCTCTAAACGAAAATAAAAATCTCCAGCAAAATGCTTCGCGAAAAGTAAATTATAAAGTGCAGTTCTCACTGTACCTATATGCAGGTTACCAGTGGGGCTGGGAGCTATGCGTGTCCTTACCTTCATACATTAATCCTGATTCTACGAGCTTCCTTTATAGTCCCTGATTCTTTCGACAGAATCGTAGGACGTTCATAAGCAAGCAAAGAACGAGGAGCATCCACTCTAAAATGCACTCCACGACTCTCTTTACGCTGCAGAGCTGAATTAGCTATAAGTAGAGCTACTGTTTTCTCCTTAGATTCTTCTAAACCTTCCAAGAATTTAACTGTTGATCTGATAGATTTCTCTCTTCTCTCTACACCTAAATTTTTGCTCATTACTGATCTAATATTGTCTACCAATTCTTTATGTGACTGAATTTCATCATAATCAATAGCAACAAAATAACTAGAACAATATTCGACATTTGCCATATCATCAAACTCATCATCAATAACGAAACTAGGGTTTTCTATTTTGGCTTTAGCTCTTTCTAATTGTTCAAGTGAACTTTCTAGCTTTTGATTAGCAATATTAAATTCGTCTGCAAGAATAGCCTCTGCAACTAAATCAGGAATAACGATACACTCAAGCAAAGAATTACTAGCAAGCCTATTAGCTCCATGAAAACCATTAGAAGCACACTCGCCTAAAGCAAATAAACCAGCAAGATTAGTTCTTCCATAGACATCGGTCTTAATACCACCAACACTATAATGTGCAGCAGGTCTCACCGGCAATAAATCCTGAGACAAGTTAAAGCCATGCTTTAAACAAAAACTATAAATAGTAGGAAACTCTCTCTGCAAAAACTCTTCACCCAAATGTCTAGCATCTATGAAAACATAATCAGAGTCAGTATTCTTCATCTCTGAACAAATGGCACGGCTTACTATATCTCTAGTCGCAAGCTCTGCATCAGGGTGATATTTGTTAGCAAACAATGCCTCCTTAGAGTTTCTCAAAGTAGCGCCAGCCCCACGCAAAGCTTCTGAGATAAGAAAATTCTTGCCAGTCTTAGTCTTAAATACAGTCGGATGAAACTGAATAAACTCCAGATTCTCTACTTTCGCTCCTGCATCATAAGCCAGTGCAATACCATCACCTGTTAGGATACTCGGACAAGTATAATCCTGATAGAGAGCGGCTAGACCACCAGTGGCTAGTACTACATTATCAGCCCAAACATCAAACTCATCACCAGAAATAAGAGATAAGCGCACCCCAATAATCTTATTACGTAGCTTGTCTTTAATTAAGCTCACAGCCTCAGTTCCCTGAGAGATTAATATATTCAAGTTTCTAGAAACATTATCTACCAAAGGTTTAACAATAGCTCTACCAGTAGAATCTCCCACATGCATAATACGCTTATAGCCATGAGAACCCTCTATATTAAAATGCTTGTCAAACGTGACTCCTAGCTTAATAAGCTCGTTAACCTTATCCCAAGACATCTCAAGTATTTTACGAACTACGTCTTGGTTACATAGTCCCTTACCGGCACTCAAGGTATCTTGTATATGACTATCCAAGTTATCTTCTGGGTTGAGAGGACTAACTACTGCCACTCCACCTTGAGCATACTTACTGGATCCTTCTGTAATAGCTTCCTTAGAACATATAAAAACTTTCTGACCGGCTTGCGCTAATTTACGTGCCAAGTTTAGCCCAGCTATACCTGAACCAATTACAACGGTATCAAAGTTATTTTCTAAGTATTCTTTCATATAAAATCGAAAGTATATTTATTATATAACAATAGATTAGTACTAATAATAAATTAACTATTTAAGACCTTAGCTATTGCCTTTGCAGCATTTTCCTGAAAAGCTTGGTCACAAATTATTTCAGACTCTATGGGATGAATTAAATAACCAAATTCTATTAAGACAGCTGGCATTTGAGTATTCTCTCTTAAAACATGTAAGTTTTGTTTGATAATTCCCGCAGAGGATAAGCCAGTAACTTCAACTAAAGATTTCAATATTTTTTCAGCTAAAGCAATATTTTCATCGTAATAGTAATGAACTGATATACCTCTATGTTCTAGAGGATTTTCATTATCAGGAATAGCATTATGATGTATAGAAATAAATAAGTCACAGTTGTTTTCCTGAGCAATTTTTACTCTATCAGCCAAACTCAAATCTATATCAGCATCTCTAGTAAGAACAGTTCCTATATCTTTCTTCTCTAATTCAGCTTTAATTATTTTAGCTAAACCTAAGTTCAAGTCCTTCTCTGCAACACCTTTTGGTGAGCAGCTTCCACGAGCAGAGCCACCGTGACCAGGATCTATACAGATACTCAGAGATGCGTCATCGCGAGGAGTATAATTATTCTGAAGAGCTTTGAATTCGTCATCGCGAGGAGGGCGAAGCCCGACGTGGCGATCCAGTCTAGTTACTCTAGATGCAAACTTAACTCCATCAATCTCAATCTTAAAAATATTCTCACCAATATTTAGATCAAACACTGGACAGAAATTTCCAGCATAAACGAGCTCAACATTTTTAGCATTGATTAAACAATAACTTTTAGCAGAACCTATAAAAAAAATACTTGGACTATCCGTACTGTGATCCTGTGGAGGATATACGATCAAACCCATTAGTTATTTACGAAAGGCTCCCCAACTAGGACCATCGTTACTATCTTCAATCCTAATCTCAGATCTAGGCTTAGGTCTCTCTTGTAATTCTTCATAACTATGATGTCTAGGATATTCATTAGCGTGGTGTCCTAAACCTTCTCCAACAACATCATGCAATGATTCTTCTGCTGAAACTTGCTTAATAAGCTGATTTAAGAGAGCATCTTTATATTCTACTTCTCTAGTTCTCAAATCTAGTTTTTCTTTTAATTCATCAATAATCTTGTTTGACTCTCTGACACTGCGTTTTGCAGTTTCAACTTCTACTTCTTTCTCTTGTTCTAACTGTTTAGTCTTATACTTAAACTCTAATAATTCAGCTTTAAGATCATTATAATCAACAGCGCTTTTCTCCTGGTGATCCATTAATTGCTTAAGTTTGGTTTTGAGCTTTTCACGTTCTTGAATAAGATCAGAGATTTGCTCGTCGTAGCGAAGCTTATTATTCTCAGAATCCTTTCGATTACGCTGCAATTCAGTCTCTGAGCTTCTTAGAGCTTCTTTCGCGGCATCCATATCAAGCTTAAGTTTTTTATTTTCTTCACGCTGAGTCTTAAACTCAATCTTCAATTCTTCATACTGACTAAAAATATTTTCAAACTTAACCTTAAACTCCTGACTCTCATTGGCTTTATTAACGTAACCATCCATTAAGGCACTAAATTCAGCTGAGACACCACTCTTTTGTCTTTCATAAATTGAGAGTAATTGCTCTTCAATACGTTTGAGGCGATTACCTAATGCCACTGGGGTCTCATCTAAAAGTGCCGGTAATTGATGCTTATCTGGCATTTCGCTGTAATCATCACTGTCAACATTAGCTGTATTCACATTCTTCTTGAAGCTAGTCTTTTTGGATTTAATCTTAGTGTCTGATTGAAGCTCTTCTGCCATAGTGCATAATTTTAGCTTAATTATGCTAAATACGTAATATTTTTTGGCATATTTCATGCGCATTTGACTAATCCCATAAATAAATTAAAATGTATTTATAAGCTAAATTTTCTCTATGGATAAGAAAACTAATTCAAGACAGGGCCAACTATCAGGAGTCGATTCGAGTTCTGAAGTAAACTTGATTGGATTTGATAGCTTATGGGATATTGGTTCTGAAGATGCCTCTAAATTTATTCAGTTCAAGCAATCTAAATCAAGTAAGAATTCAGACGCAGAAGTAGAGTTCCTAACTAAGGAAATCGATGACAAAAATTTTGAGATTCAGAAATTAGACTGGCAGTTAAATGAGCGTGAAAAAGAGCTTAAGAACCTATACGATGAATTACATAAATTATTAGAATTAAACAAAAAACTTAACCAACAATTGGCAGATTTTGAGAAGCTCACGGCTAAACAAGAAGCTTTAATTGATATGCTTTCACAAGACCCACACGCTCAAATAGAGCCTATTTTGCCTAGTTTTAGCTAAATTAATAGTTTTTTTATCCTTTAAGACTTGGTCATTCGCTGCTTAGCAAAGCCAATATGCTAATATTAAATCGATTATGAAACAAGGCATTCATCCTAAAACTCAAGTGATTACAGCTACCTGCATCTGTGGTGGTGAGTTCCAAATAGAAAGTACCCTCGATTCACTTAGGGTTGAGATTTGTTCTTCATGTCACCCATTCTTTGCTGGTACTAATAAGGTTATAGATACCGCAGGTAGAATTGATAAATTCCAGAAGAAATACGGTGCTGCTAAGAAAGCGTAGTTTTAAGAAATAGCTTTAGGACTCTTAACTAAATAAATCAATAAATCGGATTGATGCCAGATTTGATCTGCATGGGCAAAGAAATACTTGTCCTTAGATTTTAGTATTAGTGGAATCCAATCAAAAGAATCTAAGCCCTCAAGCTCGATACCACTGAGAATTCCACCCTTACCCGTAAGCATAATATCCACAATTTTAACTTCATTAGCATCAATAGCTGCCTTCCAGTCTTCTATTGAGACAGGCTTAGCATAGGCTAAATTACCGCCAATCTCTTCCACCAGATCATGCTGCAAACCCTTATGAGGTAAATCTATGGCAGGATAAAGTTCAGGGATTTTATAAAGCTCCTTAGCGAGTTTACAAGCTAAAAAATTTACTTCAGCATTAGCTGTAGTAGCAATCAAGACAGAAGTTCTCTCAGCATTAGCAGCCTCCAATACTTGCGGATCTAAACAATTACCATGTATCACTTCCAATCCTTCATCTTCAGCAATCTTACAGCGATCAATATTATTATCGATTAAAATTACGGGCTTACCAATCTCCTTAAAAGCCATAGCCAGAGTACGTCCTAAAGCATTAGCACCAACAACAATAATGCTATTCATAGTAACTAAACAATCACACCATCTAGCCATGCTACGCGCAGTTAAACCAGGTAAAGTTTCCGTGATAATAATAGTAACGAAGACCAGCGACTCAAGTATCATCCCTTGCTCAATGCCGTTCTTCTCTAAGATCAGCTTAAACAAAGAAGCTACCGAGGCTGCCACAATACCCTTAGGTCCAATCCAAGAAATAAACACCTTATCCTTAAAACTTAGTAGACCATGATTAGAAGTGAAAACTGCTAAAGGTCTAACCACAAATATAATTAGTAATGAAACTATCACCCCTAATCCACCAACCTTACTAAGAATACTTAAATCTAAGTCGGCAGAAATGAGTATAAAAAGAACCGCTATAAACAAGACTGTAAGCTGACTCTTAAAATATTTCAAAGTAGCCAGTTGTGGAATTTTCTCTCTTTGTACGGCAAAACCTGCTACAGCAACAGCCATAATTCCAGTATTACTCTCAACTAAATTACTTAAGAAGTAAGTCATGAAAACCCAAGCCAAAACTGCAAGATTAATTAACTCGAGACTAACCAATTTATGTTTAAGAATCTTACCTAAGATCCAACCCATCAAGAAACCAATGAATACTCCAACAAAAAGCCTCTCTGTAAACTGATAGATCAAAACCACTACTGACGCGCCTTTAGCAGCAAGAATAAACTGAAGGATACCGACCGAAAGAAAAGCACCAATAGCATCGGAAAAGATCCCTTCACTACGCATAATGGTGGTGACTTCTTTCTTAACTTTGACACGATCCAATATTAGATTAATAGCAGTGATACCAGCAATGCTAATGAACGATCCATAAAGCACAGAGATACCCCAGCTCAAACCTACCAAATAATGAGCAAGTACCGCTCCACCAATAATATGTATCAGTGTACCGATAACCGTCATGTTATAAACAGATTTATTTACAGTCTTAAGCGAATTAAGATCTAAGCACAAACCACCTTCAAACAGAATCAAAGCTACACCCAATGAAATAAGCACTGCCAAACCATCACCTAAAACCTCTGGATGAATTAAGCCAAGACATTGTGGTCCAAGGCTAGCGCCAGTCAGAATCAAAAAAACGATTCCAGGCATCTTAAATTTCTCAGTAAGTACCTGTATCAAAATACCTGCAAAAATTGCAATGGTAAAAGTTTGTAACAGTACTTGTTCTGGGGTCATGCCTTGTCAATTGTATATTAAAATAAGTATAAATACCTACCAAGACGAATAAAAAAGCCACCCTTACGAGTGGCTTTTTATTTTAATTTGGTCGGGGGGATTAAAGCACCATATCTAAGTAATCTTTAAGTTTAATTGCTCTCTCTGGATGTCTTAGTTTCTTCAGAGCTCTAAACTCAAGCTGGCGAACACGCTCACGTGTAATTCTGAGCATACGTCCAACTTCTTCTAAAGTACGTTCTTGACCTGAGTCAATTCCGAAACGTAACTGGATTACAGCTTTCTCTTTCTGTGTAAGGGTATCAAGCACCTTAACGATATCGTCAGCAAGTAGGTTCTCTGTTGCAGCCATCTCTGGTCTAATCGCTTGATTAGGATCTGCAATGAAGTCCTCTAACTTACCATCGTCATCACTATTAATAGGTGACTCAAGACTTACTGGAGTTCTCATAGCTGAGACTATCTCCTTGATCTTAATGGTAGATACTTCCATTACTTCAGCTAACTCTTCCTCTGTTGGTCTACGATTAAGTTCTTGACCAAGTTTACGAGCTATCTTCTTGAACTTATTAATAGTCTCAACCATGTGTACTGGTACACGAATAGTACGAGACTTGTCTGATAAGGATCTAGTGATACCTTGTCTAACCCACCAAGTAGCATAAGTAGAAAACTTATAACCACGCTCTGGATCAAACTTCTCAGCAGCTCTAATCAGACCTAAATTACCCTCTTGAATTAAATCAAGGAATGGCAATCCACGATTGATATATTTCTTAGCGATAGAAACTACTAGTCTTAAGTTGTGTCTAACCAACTTACGCTTAGCGTTAATATCACCTTCTTTAATACCTCTAGCTAATTCAATCTCTTCCTTAGCATTAAGTAGTGGCACACGCCCGATCTCACGCAAATACATCTTCACAGAGTCATCAGATAGAGGTGAAACACCATCTAACTCATCACTGTTATCATCATTTGCTGAATCATCCTTTCTGCGTGAAGCAGCGGAGGATATAATATCCGACTCTAGATTCACATCATCAAGATCCACCTGATCAAAACAATCAGGAGTATCAATCAACGCATCATCATCGTCAAAAGTAAGTATATTCTCATCCATAGCACTTTTAGTCTCTGCAGATTTTCTTCTTGACATCTACACTCTCCTTTATATAAAGCACAATACTATTACAATTGATAGTCGATTCTGGGGGCCGTTTAATTTCTTTTGCTATAAAATTAGCCTATTACGGATTCGGAATCTATATACCTAGTCTTAATTGTAACGACTAAGGTTCCAAATCGGGCTTAAAATTGTACATCTTAACTATGTTTTAATCAAGTGTATTTACCTAATGTTTTCATTATAATTCAGATTATGTATGCGGTGTTTGAAGATTTAGATAGTTAAGTGCTTAATTAATTGAAAACTCACTTGGCTTTAACTAAAGACAAATTTCCAACTCGTAGATAATCAAGATATTTACTTAGTGTCCAGTAGTGATCAATCAAATGTCAAAATGATATCAATTTAAATAAATGGTACCGACGCCCGGACTTGAACCGGCACGGGAGCAAGCTCATTTTCAAGTCTTTTGCGTATCATGAACTGTTAAGATGCATATCAAAAATGATACGCATTTGACTATAAAATGATACGATAAATTCTCATGTTTCAGCTCAATCCAAGAACAGAGCTAATACTCAAACTCCTAGAGAAAGCTTCTCTAGCGATAAGTGAGTTGCTAAGCAAAATACATGATAAGGGTTTTGATATCAGCAAGGTTACTCTGAATCGAGATTTGCGCATGCTAATTCAAGAAAGTCTAGTTAGCACAGAAGGCGAAGGCAAAACTATAAGATATAAGCTCTCCAGTAAATATAAATTATTGCGAAACGTAAATTTTGCAGAATATTTTTCAATAGATTCAGACGATAGGAGGATTCAAGAGGGATTTGATTTTGATTTATTCAATAATTTATCAAACATTTTCTCTAAATCAGAAGAGCTTCAATTGGACACATTAAATAAGCAATATCTATCAAACATCAAAAAAAGCTCTCAAACAATCTACCGGAAAGAGCTAGAGCGTTTAGTTATAGAACTGAGCTGGAAATCATCTAGGCTTGAAGGTAACACCTATACTCTGTTGGATACTGAAAGGCTTATTAAAGAAAGAATAGAATCAAAAGGACACAGCAAAGAAGAAGCCACAATGATACTTAATCACAAAGCAGCACTTGATTATATTATTAAAAATCAGAAACTATTTACTAAAATTGATATCAAAAAAATCCTCAAAATACACTCTCTACTAGTGAAGGACTTGGATATAGCAAGCGGCCTTCGCAATAAAAAAGTAGGAATCATTGGCACTAAATACAAACCATTAGCCAATGAAGCTGATATCAAGAGGGCTATACAATTGCTATGCAAAACCATTAATACTGAGAACTCCCCCCCAGCTAAAGCACTAATTAGTCTAGCCATGATAAGTTACATACAAGCATTCCAGGATGGCAATAAACGAACCGCGAGAATCCTAGCTACGGCGATCTTATTAGCACATAACTATTGCCCTTTATCCTACCGAAATGTAGATGAGTATGACTATAAAAAGTGCCTGATCTTGTTCTACGAGCAAAACAGCATCGTGCATTTTAAGAAGTTATTTATGCAACAGTTCGAGTTCTCTGTTAAAGAGTATTTTTAGAAAATGGTACCGATGGCCGGACTTGAACCGGCACGGGAGCAAGCTCCCAACAGATTTTAAGTCTGTTGCGTCTACCATTCCGCCACATCGGCATGTAACAATCACTCAGTAGACCAAGTGCGCTTAGTAGATTCTACAATAAAATTCCTGGATAACGCTTAAGGAAAGGTAAAAGCGGCAAGCTCTACACCTAGACTTGAGCTAAGAGATATTCATAGGCTTCTTTTAGTGTGTTCAATAGGCTGGATGTATCTTTACCTGTTTGGTCAGGGTGCAAGAGTGTCACCATATTACGGTAGGCTTTCTTGATTATTTGCTCATTTAGAGAAAGCTCAGAATCGATATATAGAACTCCTCTAGCCCATAGGTCCCGAGCCACAGGGCTGGGAGTAAGCTTAGTAAAATTCAAAGAAGCACCTTTAGAGAAACCATCATTAAAACTACTATCCTTATTTTTCTCTAGTTGCTCAAGCTGGTTATTAAGACGAAGGATTTTGCGCTTATGCGATTTAAGTTCTGTAATCAAGTCAGAGAGAAGCTTGTCCTGTCCTGTAAGATTAGTAGCATTACGATAAATATATTGCAGTAACTCTAGATCTGCATAAACAAAGGATCTGGGCACTCCCAACTCTAAAGCAATATTCACTGGATTAATTTCTATAGAGTGAACTTTAAGTGACTCTACCGCTCTTATAATTTTCGCCTTATCAACACCTAACTCTGACAAGCTATTCGGACCAGCAAGTTCATCAAATAAATTCTTCTTATGTTGGTTCAAAGCCACTTAGAGAACATTATACAGGATGATTAACAGCTTTCTGAGCTTTCTTAAGAGCTTTTTTCTTCATCTTTCTATACTTGTATGGGCTCATAGTTAAGCCACCAGTTTCTTGCCAAATATGTAATTTACGGCTTCTAGCATATGCTTCTGCGTCTTTCAATTTAGTCGCATGCTTAAAATTCTTAGAAAGAATGAAGAGCTGAGCGTATCCATTCTTCAACATTTCATAATTCAAAAACTTCCTCTCATTATTAGTTTCATAATAAAGAAACGCAAGCGTCCGTCCATATTTATCATGAACAGGTGAAGTAGTTTCTACATATAATTTAGTGTCACCGTGGATCTGAGAGACTAAGAACTCTCTAGCACGTTTCCCCCAAGGGTCTTGGCTATACTCTGGAGCGTCCATACCAAGTAATCTAAGCTCAGTTTCGGCACAGGCCTTACGACAATTATAATCAGTAACAAACATAGAATCACCATCAAGTGACTTGGATAATCTATAAACTTTAGGCTCTTTATGGTGACAAGAACTGAGTAGTAAGCAGAGTAGATAAAGCAAAATCATAGGAAGAATTGTAGCAAGTTGATACTATACTATAATTAAACTAGTACCTTATTCACAAATCGTGCAAAAGCTCAAACAATACAAATACCTAGATATAATCACCATAACCTTCGTAGTGGTGCTAATTATTACTAATCTAGTTGGTAGTGTTAAAGTTACTCGACTATGTATAGGCTGGGATGAATGGTTTTGTTTCAGTACCACTACCGGAATCTTACTCTTCCCTATCTCTTATTTAATTGGAGACATACTAACAGAGATTTACGGTTATTCAGCTTCTCGGAGGGTCATTTATACTGGATTCACAGCTCTAATTATTTCTAATCTAATAATTCAGTTTTTTATATTCTTGCCACCAGATCCGGATTGGCAGCTACAAGGTTCATATGCACAGATTTTTAACCAAAGCTTTAGAGTAAGTATTGCTAGTATGATTGCCTTCTGGTGCGGAGAATTCACCAATAGTTATGTCGTAGCCAAGATGAAAATGCTTATGAAAGGTAAGTTTATGGTTGCAAGGCTAATAGGTTCTACCATAGCAGGTGAGCTGGTAGACACACTGATAATTTACCCATTAGGATTCTTAGGAGCGGAAGGCTATCCGGTAAGCCTTGTAGTGAAAATGATGATAAGCAAATACATCATTAAGGTAGTATGGGAAATTATTGCCTATCCTATACTAACAGTGCATTTGATTAAGTTTCTAAAAAAATCCGAAGGTGAAGATTATTATGATTACGATACAGATCTCAATCCTTTCCATGTAGAACCAGAGATAGTCATTAGCAAACATTAATTACCATGCCCAATAAAAAACTAATCAAGAATGCAACGATAGTCAAC
This sequence comes from uncultured Gammaproteobacteria bacterium, assembly GCA_964410425.1. GTDB lineage: Bacteria > Cyanobacteriota > Vampirovibrionia > LMEP-6097 > LMEP-6097 > CAYPGT01. The sequence continues at coordinate 26,393 of CAYPGT010000005.1, read as the reverse complement.
GAAGGGGAAACTTTCATTGGATCTGTTCTTATAGAAGATGAGTTTATTAAGAAGATATACAGAGAAGCCGAACCCAATATACGCATAAGAAATACCATCGATGCCACAGGACTTTACCTCATACCTGGCATGATTGACGATCAAGTGCATTTTCGTGATCCAGGATTAACTCATAAGGGTGATTTATTTACAGAGTCACGTGCAGCCATAGCTGGAGGCATCACTTCATTTATGGATATGCCTAATACTAATCCACGAACCTTAACGCAAGAATTATTAGAACAGAAGTATCAACTAGCAGCAGATAAATCACTTGCTAATTATTCTTTTTACATGGGTACTTCCAATGACAACTTAGAAGAAGTACTTAGAACCAATCCTGATGAGGTTTGTGGGATTAAAATCTTCCTAGGTGCTTCTACAGGCAATATGCTTGTTGACAATCAAAACACCATAGAAAAGATACTAGAATATTCAGCACAAACAGGGCTCATAGTAACCACTCATTGTGAGCATGAACCAAGTATCTTAGAAAATATCGCTAAGTTCAAGGAAAAATATGGTGACGATATCAAGATAGAACATCACCCTCTTATTAGAGATGCTGAAGTTTGCTATAAGTCAAGCTTTTGGATAGTAGGACTTGCTCGTAAGCACCATGCCAACCTTCATATATTACACTTAACTACACATAAGGAATTAAAATTATTAGATCCAGGGGACGTCTCTGAGAAAAAAATCACAGCAGAGGTATGTGTACATCATCTCTGGTTTAGTGATAAGGATTATGCAGAGAAAGGTAACTTTATCAAGTGGAATCCAGCAATTAAATCTATTGAAGACAGAGACGCTCTTAGAGACGCTATTAATTCTGACTTAATTGACATCATAGCAACAGATCACGCACCGCATACCCTTGAAGAGAAAACTGGCACTGACTATTTTAGGGTTGCTTCTGGAGGTCCCCTAGTACAACACGCTCTAGTAGCAGTTCTAGAATTAGCCCATCAAGGTGTCTTTGATCTAGCTACAGTAATAGAGAAGACCTCACACAACGTCGCGAAGAGATTTAAGATAGATCGCAGAGGATTTATTCGACCTGGCTACTACGCTGATATGGTTTTGATTGACTTGAATAAAGCTTGGACAGTGAAGAAGTCAAACATACTCTATAAGTGTGCTTGGTCACCGTTTGAAGGAACTACATTTCATTCTCAGGTAATTTACACCTTCATCAATGGTCACATTGCATACCATAATGATCAGTTCTGGGATACGCCAAAAGCGATGCGCTTAAAATTTAAGAGATAAAATTCTACAAATTTACAAAAGTAGCTATCATTTTAAATAGCACTTGTTACAAAATTAAATAAAGTAGAAGGCTTAGTTTGAGATCTCTCATATTCTTCTTGTATTTTCTGTAAATATGCTACTAACTGATCACGATCTTCTGGTAAACCCTTACAACAACTCTGACAAGCTACAAATCGTTTACGATTTGTATATTTATGAAAATTATCGACTACAGTATACGAACTCTTAGTTTTTGCATTAGGCTCCTTGTATTTAGTATATTTATCACATTGAGGATCTAAGTGGATTATGGGATTATTTGTGCGCTTAGTTGTAGCAAGACGATCAAACTCCTTTGAACTTCTAATCACAGCGACATTAGTCAACCAAAGTAGAACCTTAGAATCACTCTTGTTACTATCAACATAAATTGTTTTAACTACTCCACTACTTGGTGCTGAATCTTGTAAGCTTAAAGTTTCCGCTAATGGCTCAAGCTTATCATCTAGTTCTTTAATTAATTTATTTACTAATGCAACTTGACTTGAACGACCTAGATGGGTTTCAAGTGGGCTAGAACCAATTTGCCAACGTTTACTTATAGTTATTCTAGTCCCTAAACTACCACTCAATATTATCTCCGTCAGCGTAACAATACGCTCATTTAACTTAGACTCATAACTTGATTTGACTTGTTCATTTGATGAAGTTCTTAATCTGATATAGATTTCTATTAATTTCTTTACAGGTTGACACCAATCAGTTCTAGGATCCCCTCTTTTGCGTTCAATCAAGATAGCAAGAGCTAAAGCTTTCATATCTAGTTCAGTTAAAGTTAAACCTTTAGCGTGTAAAATTTGAATATACTTTTCAGCTAAGCCAAAAGCCTTTGATAAAGTATATTTAGCTGAACTATCATTGTTCCAATCTAGCAAACATTGTCGAATAAAATCTAAAGAGATAGAATCATTAGTCTCAAAACTAGCCATAGCCATCCGTAAACTTGAAAACTTATCTTCGACGAGATCTGGATTACGCTTCAGTACTGCTTTATAAATAGCCGCTAAGAGCCTTGATCTTTGATTTGCTTGCTGTCCTTCAATAAACAGTCTTTCAGCATCTGAGTCCTTCAAAGCACTTATTCTAAAATTATTAAGATCTAAAGCATGATCTATTGAACTACCTTCAAAGGGACCAAGAACATCCAAGCCCTTTTCAAATAAATATTTTTGTAGATCACTAAAAAATCTTGAATTACTTATATCAGCAGGAAAAACAAACACCAGGGACTTTGAGTTAGGTCTACTAAAAGATCTTAAAAGACTAGCAAAAGTTTCCAGAAATTGCATTCTTGAAGAGTCATCCTCTCTTGGAATTGCTGCATAATCAGATTCAATATTAGTTAAATTTTTTCTACTCAATACTAAAAAACTATGTTCATCAAAATCACCAATCTTCTCTATCCAATTAACTAGAACTGGTGAATTATCATCAGATGACTTAGTTAATTTAAATTTATTATCTCCGATATGATAATGTCTACCCTCTCTCTTAACATCCTTTCTTAATTGATAAGCATGTTCATTGAAATTAGATCTCGCAATAACAGAACCAATTTCTATTAGCTCATCTAACTTCGCTAATCTTTGTTGATTAGCTTCAGTTGCACTTGATTGCAACTCTGGAGCTAAACCATTAAGATTCCTAGCAAGAACAGTAGCAAACGTATCGCGACAAGTTAAATAAGAACTCAGTGTACTAGTTCTTAGAGCTGCCATCTTTTCTTTAATATCAGCATTAGCTAATAGCTCATCAATTTCAGCAATCCACCTCGCAAAAATTACTGAAGACTTATTGCGCTTCAATATATTCAAATAATCATGCAACCTAAAAAGTGGATCATTTACACCTTCATGTAATCCAAGTTCAACTAACTTGGAAATAAAGTCTTGAGATAGCCGATATAAATCATAAAGTTTTAGAGCTTTCTCAGTTCTAAAACTGAAATATGGAGAGGGATCAAACATAGAACTTAGTTTATCTTTCAACATCGGATCAGCAATACGTTCAGCAATTTTACAGTAAGCTTCATATAAGGCTGCTATACATCGCCGTCCATCATTACCAGGCCATATAATGCTTTTTTCTTCTTTAATAGCCCTACCACTTTCCATGGATTTAAACCATAAACGCCTATCAATAGTTCCACTAGATTCTAAATCCTGAATATCTCTTAAAACAGCTTGAGAGAAAGGACTTAAAGTATTAATGAATTCTTGATTAGTCAGATAGTTCGCAAATAAATCACTCACTGATAATTTGCTTAATAAAGTATTCCTAAGTACCGTAATGTTTTCTCTTGCATTTCTAATATTCAATTTGTGCTTAATCACAAATTCCGGTAGAATCTGCTCCATATCTTTGAAACAATTTAGATGCTCAGCAGCAACTGAATTACTATGTTGCTCTAATAAAGCTACTAATCTCTTAAAAATAATCCTATGTGACGCAGTCGATTTGATAAAATACTCTGGGTTAACTTCATCGTTCTCAGTAAATAAAGCATCAATCATCTGACTACGTAACGTGTACAAAGCATTTGCCTTAGAGCTACTTTTCTCACTGTCAAGAAGCTTTCTCAAACGTCCAAAGTAATTTCCAAGTTCACGATTAATATCAACTGCGTTCGCTTTACTTTCAGGCACTAGTTTTAATTGCTTAGCAATATACTCATCAAGTATTGCAAGCTCATCATCATGCTCCTTAAGTTTTTCATAATTAATATATCTTCTTGCTAAATATTTAGGTATGACATCTACATACTTTCTCAGACGATCAGCTATATTACTATCCAATTTAAATAGTTCTAAATCTAGTTCATCTCCCGGTTCACCCATAGCCTGATGACAACGATCCATATAACTAGAATGATTGTCAGATGACCTAGGATCTAAGCTATGAATAGTCTTAAAGTAATTCATTATCGCTGAAAGGAAAGCTGGTGCATTTGTGATACCTGCCATATCAGACACCTCCAAATGAGTCTTGGCAGGAGCTATTCTCGTACCTCTTCCAATGATTTGAGTTAAAGAAGAAAGAGAATCCACTGATTTGCAAATCATTAAATGTGCTGGCATTGCATCAACACCTTCTTTAAGAGCATCAACAGCTATTAAGACCTCTGGACTTGGATCATTATGCTTAGCTGCATCTAGCCATTTTCCTGTATTCCAAGCTAGATAATTTTGATAACTGCCTTCTTTATGAGAATGATAAACGGCAGCATTAACATTCTGACGTTGAAAATACTCGGCTAATTTATCAGCGTCTTTTGTACTCTGTACTAATATAAGTGTTTTACCGTTATATAAACTTGGTCTTAGTTCTTGGTATCTGCTCCAAATGTCACTATATTTTATAAGTTTAGTTCCTAAATTTAAAGTTTCAGGATATTCAGTATCAGGATCTTGATCAGCTGATTTAATAGAAGGTAAACGAGGTTGGGCAATATGTACTGTTGGCAAATAACCATCTAGCCATGCTTCTCGTTGTGAATAAGAAAATGTCTTAGATTTATTAGCAGTAGTATCATTGTTTATATGTCCAGATACAGACAAACCATCAGTTCTAAACGGAGTTGCAGAATAACCAGCTACAGCAACATCTGGATGATCATCTCGAAGACATTTTAAGCTCAAACGATGTAGTGGAGCTGGTAAGTGATGCACTTCATCAAAAATAGCCTGAGAGATTGATTCCTTATCCTTTATGTCACGTAACAATTTAAACAAACTTCTTGGGCTAGTAAAATAAACTCTAGGTTTGGCAGCAGCAGTTATACTATTCATCACCTTTTTTGCCACAGTTTTTTTATCCACTAACTTGGGATCAAAATTAGTATCAGTATCTTTGTAATAACGTACAGCTTCATATTGTCCAGGATAGTATTTATTTAACTTGTTCTGTGCATCTTTTAAGATCGCCTTACTATTAACAACAAAAACTGTTGAACCCACGGGTTTATTCTGAGAACGCAACCAGCTATTATACTTATCCATTAAATCCCAAGCAATAACTGTTTTACCTGTACCAGTAGGTGTTTCGATTAACGCAGATTTACTAGCTTGTTCAGTTAAAGCCTTAAAACCAGCTTGACTAGCAGCTTTTTGGAAGGGCTCTAATTTAAGATCTACTTTGCCTTTCTTAGCTTTTTGGGGTCTATGCCGTGCATTCCAGTAAGGATCAGCAATTAGTACTCCCCTTAAGGCACCTTGATTCGCTTTCTGAATTTGTTCAGAACTTAAACCTGACTTAGTATCTGAGCTAACTAACTCAACTTCATTTATTCCTCCAATAACTGGTATGCTTGGACGCCTAGGTCTATCTAAATTAGGATTAAATCTAAATCTATACTCAGTCTCTTTTCTCTTACTATCTTTTGGGTCAACAAATTTAGATTTCAAGGAAATATAAGGATCATGTCCATTAGGATTATTAACACTACAGATAAACTTTGAGTCAGTTTGTCTTAAATCAGTATCAGGAAAACATACAGGACTCAGAAGATCAGTTTTAAATGCTTCTAGGACAAGTAAGCTTTCAGGACTTGATACTGAAGCTACTGGAAGAGTTACGGATGCATCAGGGTCAAACCTATTGGCTCCAGTTGTCTCTACACTTGACGGGCGCTCACCAGCCTCGACTGGCGCAGAAGCTGGAGAAACGGGCGGAGTTGCTGATGTAATTTTTGCAATCATGTCGCAATTGCAAATAATAACATGCTCTACTATTCAAGCACGCCCCAATCCTCACAAAAGCTGCAGTTTTAGATAAGTTGTAATTTATGTTTTGCTGTGGCTAACAAGGGTCTGTATAACATTACTTAAAGAAATATGACCAGGTTTTGGCTGTTGAACCTCATTGGCTAGTGCTTTGACTACGGTGCGATCTTCTAGACGACCTAAAAGTTCAATACAGTTTTTCGTGAGGATCAGATTAGAATTAGTACTTGTGACTATATTAAATATGGTTTCCGCACCTAAGATCTTTTCCAGTGGCTCTGCTTTCTTAAGATTTAATTTCTTAGATGTAGTTTTATTAGTGGATAACGTTTCATTATAGCTATCTACTTTTCCTTTAAGATCATTTAAGCTAGAAAGGCTTAAGATTCTTTCAAACAAGGCTTTCAAGCTATCGGTAGCTCCTTTATTCTTAACCAGTCCAGGTATATCATCATAAAAACTCAAATGCAAGATAGTGTGTAATAACACAGGATCCTCATTCTTAATCTCACTTACATTGTCTGGATATGGGCATTCTCCCTCTAGTCGACGATTCAGAATATCTAAACTTCCTTGTGATCTAAGCGCATCAGAACAAAGTGCAGACAAAGCTGCTACTCGTACATCTGGATAATTACTGGTTTTAAGTATACTCATCAAATCAGTTACAGACTTTTGTCCAATTGAGCTTTTTACAAATTTCTCTACAGCAAGAACTCTCTTGCCAATTTCAGCATCTGTCACTTCAACAGTTAAGGGCAAGTCTATATCCAAAGTATCAGAGACAGAAGAGTCAGCTGCATTGTTAATTGTTGACTTAGCTAAATTATAGAAATAAATACGAGCTAATTTTGCATCAGCAGCAATCAATGCATTAGCAAGCTCTCCCTGAATTAAAATTGGCAAGCTTTTACTCTCTAATAAATCAACCATTTGCTTTGCAGCAATTGGCTTAAGGGGTGCTTCTGCATTCAATAATAGTCTTACTAAAGCTATATCTAATCTTTCTTTCTCTGCCACCAAGATATCAGCAGAATCACTTCGTCTATCAATTTCAGCTAATATCTCTTTAACATCAGACCTGTCACTAATACAAGTACTAGCTAATTCTTCAACTTGCCTATGATTCAATGGAGTCTTTTGAAGAAAATCAATAAGCTGCTCATAATCCATTTTACTAATAATAGGGTGTAAGCGAGCAACCAATTCTGGTCTGTGAAGTACCACTTCAAGAACTGCAGGTGAGAAGATACCTCCATTAAAATTCAACTCATGCAATGTATGAAGTATTCTATCTTTAACTGTTCCAGCTAAATCACTATTTTTAAGTAGTTTTAACGATAGTTTGACGAAAAATTCCTTTGTATCTCCAACACCAAGTCCACTTAATTTCTCCTCTAAAACACTTAAAACTGCTGTTTTAGGAGTATTGCCTATCCAGTTATCGAGCTTAGCATCCTGGTAAAACTCTGTTACTAACTTCGTCAAATAATCAGGAGCATTAAATTCATTGTGTGGACCATTACTGATCGCCGAATTCAGCGGGGTAGACTTATGCATTTGTTCAAGCACCATAGGAAGGCCTTTCAATATTTCCGCAGTAGATACTTTAGCTGCATTTGTAAGTGCAGTTAGTTGAGCTGTAACGCGCGCTCCATCAGGCACAGAAGATAAGTTTCTATCCTCTTGTCGTATTGCATTTGGACCGGCACTAAATGCTTCTACTACTTTCCTTTGAAAATCATCAATTGATTTAATAACTTTCCTCTTAGAAAAAATTTGCTTTCCATCTGAAAAAAGATCTCTGAGTAATCCAATAACCCTAATAAATAATCGGCTTGCTGATATCGTGTTCTCATGACCACTAGAGCTTTGAGTTTCTACTGAAGGCGCTTGATGTAATTCCGAAGCAATCTTCCACTGGTTAGCAAGTCTCTCTAAAACACCAATACCAGGACCCCGAGAAAGACTCCTTGCCGCGACTATAAGATTAGATTTTAGAGGTTCTGGTTGCTCTCCCGACCAAGGAGAATCCAAAGGGATTCCATGCATCGCCGAACCATAATAACACATTGATTAATAAATAATATAAAATGAAATTAATCTAAAATCACTCAAAAATTAGGTACTATTACCTAGCTTAAAAGTAATTTTTCTTTTAATTCATTTGTTCTTACTTTCAAATCTTTGGATTTAATTTCACAGAACTTAGATTCAAGCTCCCAATCCTTAATTATAGATTTAAGCAAACGATCAATTTGTTCTTGATAGACAATATTATTCCAGCGATAGCCATCGTCCATTAGGGGAATAGATCTAGGTAAATAAACTAAAAGATCATAATGCTGAGCTTGTTTATAAGCAGCTTGGTAGAACTCTTCTGTAAGCTCGACTGTGACTGAATTCCAAGACCAACGCATAAAATATGCCCAAGCATCTATCGTAGAACGATCAACGATAAAACTATTAGCTTCATTCTCAAGAGCTATCTGCTTATTTAACACATCAATTCTAAATTGATGTATTTCTAACTCAGGGATATCATATGGAGAACTATAGCCTCTCTCCGCACAAAGCACTCTTACTACTTCATCTATTTTAGAATAGGATTGATTAATACCCTTATCCTTAAACAACTCATTAAGAAGTGTCGTCTTACCAACACCAGCAGCACCAATAATGGCGACCCTAGACTTGCTCCCAGCCATAGTCGTTTACGGGTCTATCAATACTTTCTCTAGTCTTACTAGTAAGTGTGCAACTATCTATGCCCATCATATCCATATTAGACGCACCAGGAGGCACTATTGGCCAAACATTCATCTCATAAGCCATTGGGAAGTCTATCACTGTAGCTTCACCATCAGCTAAAGCAGCCTTAAGTACAGTCTCTACATCAGCTCTGGTCTCTGGTTTATGTCCATTAAGACCATAAGCTTGAGCAAGCTTCACGAAGTCAGGACTACCATGTTTCAAATCTACATGAGAATAATTTTTATCATAGAAGAGATCTTGCCATTGACGTACCATGCCTAGGTTTTGATTATTAAAAATACAATTAATAACTTTAAGCTTATAAGCCTTAAGCGTTCCTAACTCCTGCTCACACATCTGGAAACTACCATCACCAGAAATATTAACTACTATTTCATCTGATCTATCGTTCTTAGTTCCCTTAGAATCTTCTAACGCTGCCGCCGCACCCATCGCTGCTGGCAAACCAAAACCCATAGTTCCAGCACCGCCACTAGTAAGCCATTGACGTGGATGATCAATCTCAGCATGCTGTGCTGCCCACATTTGATGCTGTCCAACATCTGTAGCGTATACAACCTTGTCACCAGCAAGCTTCTTGATAGTTTTGAGAATATGCTGCGGACTAATTAAATCTTCTGCAATCGGATCGTGATCTAATGGATACTCATCCTTCCATTCTTTTACTTTTTTATGCCATTCTTCGATGTCAGGTTTCTGCTTATTTATTTGTTGAATCAATTCTTTAAGAACATTCTTTGCATCACCCACGATTGGGATATCAATCATCTCACGCATTTTACGATTCTTACTAACTTCAGCTGGATCTATATCAATATGAATCACATCTGCATCGGGTGCAAATGTCTCGATCTTACCTGTAACCCTGTCATCAAAGCGAACTCCAATCGCAATTAATAGATCACAATTATAAATAGAGTAATTAGCATAGGCTGTTCCATGCATACCTAACATGCCTAAGAATAGAGGATGTTTATGCGGCATAGCACCTTTACCCTGTAGTGTAGTAGTCACTGGAATATTACAGGTCTGCACGAGCTCACGTAATAATGCAGAAGCACCAGAACTAATAACACCACCACCTGCATAAATCACTGGGCGACGGGCTTTCAAGATACGTTTAGCAGCATTAGCAATCTGCTTAGGATTGCCATTAAGCACGGGTTTATAACCTTTAATATCAGGCTTATAATTATCATCAATTCTATTAGCATTAGTTACTTCATACTGACCATTTAATACATCCTTAGGCATATCTATAAGAACCGGTCCTGGACGACCAGTAGAGCAAATATGGAAAGCATTAGCAACACAGCGAGCCAAATCTTCTGGCTTACGCACGAGGTAACTATGTTTCACAATAGGATAAGTAATCCCAGTGATATCTGCTTCTTGGAAAAAGTCAGTTCCAATTCCAAAAGTTGGCACTTGTCCTGTAAGACAGACAATAGGAGTAGAGTCCATATAAGCATCAGCAATACCTGTTACTAAATTAGTAGCACCCGGACCACTAGTAGCCAAGACCACCCCTGGTCTTCCAGATACTCGAGCATAACCTTCAGCAGCATGACAACCACCCTGCTCATGACGCACAAGTATATGCATTAATTCTTCTTCGTGATAAAGCTCATCATAAAGCCCAAGCAAAACTCCACCCGGATAACCAAAGAACCTCTTAACGCCTTGGCGTCTTAGTTCTTTTAATAGAGATTTAGCTCCAGTTGATGTTTCTTTCTGTGGGGGCATAAGGTATCAATATATTATGCCATATTATTAATTTATCGGGGTTATTCTAATAGTCTGACAAATAATAAAAATACTATTATACTTATTTTCAAGTAAATGTCAGAGCATTTAATAAATAGCAATGATTGAAGGACTGACAACAGCCTTCACCACAGAAAGTAAAGCTTCAAGAGCTAGTTCGGTTTCCCCTCCTCATAGAAACAGTACTCCTAACGGATTAACTAACACAGCTACTCTAGAACATGGTCTTAACGACTCTAACCAGAAAACTATAAATAAGTTATTAGATAATTTCGATCCAAGTTCTGCTAAAAATTATGTACTAATTTTTGATATAGATGGAACACTAAGAGAAAACAACAGTGACTCTTATATTCACAATGATGCCATTGATCCTAAAATTGCTCAGGTATTGAGTGAATTAAATACTTTCCCAAACGTTAAAGTAGTAACTCTAAGTAGTAGACCAGCCTACGCAATAACTCATTCAAATATACCAGCCAATTTAGATAGATTATGTTCTAATGGCTCTGAGCATCTTTATCCATTTGACTTAGAAGAAGATGTAAGCCGTAAGAGTTATGACCTTTGGCATCCTAAAAGGCTCGCACTAACTGCTTTATATGCAGTAGTGCACAGAGTTCATGCAAACCTAAAGAACAAAACAAAAGACCCCAAGAAAAAGGGTTCCAGCAAGATCATGAAAATCTTTGATGAATATATTAATTCAAAAAGATTTGGTATAGAACGTATCATTAAACATTCTCTTCGAAAAAATAAAAAGCCAGATCAAGTTTTTTATTTTGGCAACAGTAATTCTGATATTAAAGGTATGGAAGCATTAAAAGATCTAGCAATAGAGCATGGCTTCAAAGCACATTGTGTGTTTATAAAAGATCCACATGATAGTGATCACCGCGCTATTAGTGACAAGCTTTCAAGTTTTGAAGATACTCATAGCTTCCTCTATGCCGCAAGAAGAAAGCTACCAGCTCAAATCAGAGATAATGAAAATTTAGCTGATTCAACAGTAGTAACTCACAATCTACAGGGTAATGTTATACCTCTACCCCGACATTACAAGGACCCACATTATGATCCATTAGCCCAAGAGCTAAGAGATAGACTTCATCACAAAAGAATACATAACTTTCAAGAATTCAATAGTAGGGATTTAAAAGAACTAATAGATGAAGAACCCTCTATTGAAGGTGGTTACAAATTAATAAATGGCTTGCATATTTTTTGGGCGCCTGATTTTAATCAAGGACCTCCTATTAGTTTGGTAGACCTTTATTGTGATGAAACTACGTCAAGAACTAAAGCTGAGCATCAAGATAGGAAGGGCATGCAATATATTGTCACCATTGCACCTACTGAGTATTTCAAAATTGAACACGATCTAACAGAAAATAGTAATGAAGTTAAAGAAGAACCCAAGCCGTGGTTTAGAATTTTCAAGGAAAAAAACCATAGTTCATTAAAAGACAAATTCATACATACCCTAACAGGCTGGGGGGAGAAGATCAGCTCAGCACTAGCAGTTCGCTTAAAAGATCTAGAAAACCGAACTCTACAAATAGTAAACTTTCACTTACCAGCAGTGATGAATACTAGCGGACGATTAAATTTATTAAAGAGCATTTTAGGAAACAAAACACTCGCGGTGCAGGACTTTGCAACTATTCTTGCTGGTGATTTCAATCCCTTAGACGAAATACTCTCACCAGATTTATTTATGACCAGAGCATCTGCTCGATCAGAAGAAAGTCAATTGGAACAAGTTCTCAAAGAATATGGATTTGAAAGTCCCTTTAGGAATAAATCAACGACTCATTTAGATAAAAGAACTTTTTTAAAACCACTTTTGGGTAATTTACGCAGATCTCTAGATTTAATCGCCATTAATCATCATTTGAAATTTCACAATATTGATGAGGATACAGTTTCACAGAAAATAAAACAATACGAATGTGAGCCACGGTCAGAACGTAAAAGACTACATAAAAATCTACAACATCCAAGTGGAGTAAGTGTTGGCAAGTGGCATGGTTCCGACCACAGAAAAGTAACAGCACTAATTGATTACGCAATCTAAGCAAACACTATGTTGCGTAGGTTAAACTTCTAGATCCGCATATAG
>CAYPGT010000005.1:0-13555 GCA_964410425.1 uncultured Gammaproteobacteria bacterium | reverse complement strand
CCACCAGTACCAACACCCGCAATAATAATATCTACTTGACCATCTGTATCTCTCCAGATCTCTTCAGCTGTAGTCTCCTTATGAATCTTGGGATTAGCAGGATTAGAGAACTGCTGTGGCATAAACGCATCAGCTGTAGTTTCATATATCTCCTTAGCCTTCTCGATTGCACCCTTCATACCAAGTGCCCCAGGAGTAAGTACTAGCTCAGCACCATAAGCCTTAAGTAATTTACGGCGTTCCATACTCATGGTATCTGGCATAGTAAGTAATAATTTATAACCCTTAACTGCTGCAACTAACGCCAAAGCTATCCCTGTGTTACCACTAGTAGGTTCCACTAAAGTAGTCTTACCAGGTGTAATCAAACCAGCTTTCTCAGCTTCATTGATCATTGAATAGCCAATCCTGTCCTTAACAGAACCAGCCGGATTAAAAAACTCAAGCTTCAAAACTATATCCGCCACAGCACTGTTTTCTTTAGCCATGCGATTAAGCCGAACCAATGGCGTATTGCCAATAAGTTCTGATATATTGTTTGCTATTTTAGTCTTAGACTCTGTTGTAGACATAAATCTCATTATAGCAATTAAGCTATATTTATACCTATGCATCAATTAAATTTCCAAGTTCGTAGCTATGAATGTGACCTACAAGGCATAGTTAATAACGCTAATTATCAACACTACTTAGAACATAGTCGCCATGAGTTTCTTAAAACTCTGGGCATTAATTTTGCTCAGATGCATGAGCAAGGGCAAGACCTAGTCTTGATTGAAGCTCATCTAAAATACCTTAGCTCTCTCAAAGCAGATGATGAGTTTACTGTAATAACCAAATTAGAGAGGGTCAGTAAATTAAGGTTAAAATTTGTCCAATCAATCTATAAACTAGATCAGACCCCCGTTTTAGAAGCAGAAATGCTGGGAACTTGTATTGATCGAATCAAGGGAAAACCCATAATTTTGAAAATATTGGCTTAAATAACCTCAGCTTAACCAATAAATGTTATCAAATGAAAGTCAACGAATTGCAAAACAATTAGTTTGCATGTATGCAGAAATGACTAGCGTAAATAATACTACCAATAACACTAATAACACGACTTCTACAACGTCAACTAATTCCAACGATAATGCAAGTTCTGAAAGTATAAGTACTGTCAAAGCCAACATCAGCAAAATCAAAGGCAAGATGGCAGAGGCTCGTGAAAAAATGGCTGACAAAAGAGAGCATTTCCTCTCTGGGCTAGCAAGTTTCTTTGCAGGTCAAGCAGATAAAATAAATGATATTTTTCAAAAGGTTGTTGAAAAAAGAATTGACTTCATGCAAAAGCATAATGATGACGGCGACTACACTGAAGCTCTAGCCAAAGAACAAGAAAAACTAACCAAGCTTCAAGGTGCAGGACAATTTTGGAAAACTGAAAAAGTATTCTGGGATTACGAAGCTAAGACTGACTACCCACCAGAGAGTCACGAGCAAGTAGAAGACTATTACCATCAGATTGCTAGCCTAGAAAGAAAGTTTGCTAATATTACCCTTGGCTGGAGTCATGATGACCCGGCTGCTGTAACTCAACAAATAGACGCAATACGCCTAAAATTAGCTCAATTAGGCGGCAAAATGCAAATCTAAACTATTAGAAGTAGTATAATTCACTGAACCATGCCCATTGCTGGTATTAATGAGGACTCCACCAAGAGCAAAGAAAAACTTTGCCTAGATATTATTCAAAAAATCAAGGCTGCTACTGAGTTTGAAATGCAGCACCAGTATATTAATGCTATCGGTAAGACTGGAGATTTCAAATCATTTATAAGACGAGAAGCGCAAGCAGCACTTAAGCTATTTAGAGACAGTCTGCAATGGCAAAACATATACTCACTTATGGAGAGATATGCCTACCTAGACTTAGCTACAAGAATGAGTATTTGTAAAAAAATTTTTCATAATATTAATGAGCTAGAAGATTACTACTTAACTGAGCTGGATAGTAAACCTCAAGCCAAACTTCCAGTTCAAGAGGAAGCTATTAAGACAATAGATCCCAATGTAGATATCTCAGAATTAGAAATCCAGTACGTTAAGGGTGTAGGACCTGCATTAGCAGCAAGACTCAATAAACTTGGTGTTTATAACTGTGAAGATCTACTTAATTATTTACCAAGACAACATATTTCATATTCAGATGTTACTCCCATAAAAGATATACAAGAAGAACAGGATGTAACCATTATGGGGACATTAAGTAAAATCACGGCTTTTAAAAGTCCCAATAAGAATCTAGTAATACTCAGCATCTTTATCAAAGACAATAGTGGACAGCTTAAGATTAATAAATTCTTCCAGGGTAATTCAGCACATTTTTATCTCAAACAATATAAGGGAATGTATCCCATCGGAGCATACTGTATCTGCGTCGGCACTGTTAAACGTGATAAATTTTCCAAACAAAAAACCATAGCAAACGCAATCATAGAGATCATTTCAGAAGACTTTAGCGAGAGTGATAGATCAGAACAGATACACACAGCCAAGATAGTACCAATCTATCCTTTGACAGAAGGTCTCTCGCTTATGGTCTTACGTAAATTAATTCATAAGACACTTAATGCTTACAAACAGAACCTCAAAGAGTTTATACCAGAGAATGTTTTAGAAGCAAATCACTTAATAGGCTACGCGGAAGCCATAGAAGAGATACACTTCCCGACATCACTAGAGACCAAGAATCAAGCTGCAACACGCTTACTCTTCAGCGAAATGTTTCTAATGCAAGTAAGGTTTATGCAAGTACGCTACAAGCATAAACACAAAAATCAAGGTATACAATTCAATTGTTTTGAGAACGGTCTGGTAGACAAGTTTATAGAAGCATTACCCTTCAAGTTAACTGATGCACAGTTCCGTGTTTTCTATCAAGATTTACTCCCAGACATGGTTTCAAACACACCAATGCATAGATTGCTTCAAGGTGATGTGGGTTCAGGTAAAACAGTAGTAGCTTTCCTAGCACTCTTAGTAGCAGTCGCTGACGGCTATCAAGGAGCTATCATGGTTCCTACGGAGATTTTGGCTGAGCAACACTATAAGAAATTTAACGAGTGGGTTAATCGCATGCACGAAGAATTGCGCATCAACGTAGCCCTGCTTATCGGCAAGCAAAGGGTCAAGGAACGTAGAGCAGTATTAGAAGGATTAAAGAGCGGCGCTATAAATATAGTAGTGGGTACTCATGCCTTGATACAAGAGAAAGTGCAATTTAAGCGTTTAGGATTAATTGTCATAGACGAGCAACATCGTTTTGGAGTAAAGCAGAGAGAAGAGTTAGCACGTAAAGTTCTGACAAACAGCGAGAAAGACACTCAGTTACATATAGGTGACACTATCAATGAAGAGTTGATAGATAAAGAGTTTGGCACGACAATAGAGAAGCTATTTATGACAGCTACACCTATTCCACGTAGCTTGGCATTAGCAATGCATGGTGACTTAGATATGTCAGAGATAGATGAGATGCCAGCAGGACGTGTTCCTATTATCACAGAGATAGTTAGCAAGAAGGTTGAAGCATATAAACTAATTAAGTCTGAGCTTGATCAAGGCAATCAAGCATATATAGTATTTCCATTAATAGATGAATCTGAAGCACTCGCTGCCAAAGCCGCAACGGTAGAACATGATAGATTACAGAAAACTATATTCCAAGATTATAAGATGGGACTATTACATGGACGTCTAAAAGAAGATGAGAAGAATAGTATTATGGATAGCTTTAGACGCGGTGAAATTCAAATACTAGTAGCCACTACTGTAATAGAGGTAGGTGTGGATGTCGCTAATGCAACAGTAATGCTTATAGAATCCGCTGAGAGATTTGGTTTAGCACAATTACACCAACTTAGAGGCAGAGTTGGTCGTAACGATAAGCAATCCTACTGTCTACTTTCAAGCGGTTCTAATAGTGAGACCAGCAGACAGAGATTAGCCATACTCACTAAAACTAATAATGGGTTTATCATTGCTCAAGAAGATCTGAAGATTCGTGGCGCTGGTGACATCATTGGTCTGAAACAATCTGGTATACCTGAATCTGCTCTGCAAGGACTTGTCGATCAAGAAGATCTCTTAATTCATTCACGTAATGCTGCTAGGCAGCTCATAGACGCTAATCCAGAATTAGAGAATCTAGACACACTCAAGAAAAAACTAAGCAAAAGCGCTAAGAATGCACATTTGAATGCTGGTTAATAAATTAGTTAAGTGCTTAACTAATCTCCATCCCATTTTTTCAATAAAACACAGTTATTAAGCCCTCCAAAGCCCATTGAAATGGCTATTCCATATTTAGCATCAGAAGATTGATCATTAATATTAGTAACTAAAGGAGGCGAAGGGCATCTTGGATTCGCAACCTTTATTGTTGGAGTTGCTTTACCGTCCTTAAGAGAAAGAGCAAGTTCAGCAATATTATAAAAACCAGCATTGTGAATAGAATGTCCATACCTTGATTTATTAGCAGTAATTTTCAATTTAGCAAAATGATCATCAAAAACGTTTTTCAAAACATTAATCTCAACCTCATCACTAGCTTTATTACCAGTACCATGAACCTGTACGAATGTAATTTCTTTTGGATTCACACCTGATTGCCTTAAAACTTCTCTAATACTCCTTTCTAATCCAAGTCCACTAGGTGTGGTTTTATCGCTTGCGTCACAAAAGCCAGCACTAGTTATTAGCTCTGCGTAAATTTTATCCTCTGCGTTTCTATTACGAACGTTCTCTAAAGTCTCGACGACGACAGTTCCGGCTCCTTCTCCAAGCCGAATGCCTTTATTATCAGCATCCATTGGACTATACTGATCATTGTTAGGAAGCAACAACCCTGCATCGCTAAACCCTTCTGGGATATTCGCTACATCTAAATCAACTGTTCCAGAAAGCCCAATATCTGATACTCCAGATCTCAATTTTGATATTAGCGCATCTAAGCACGTTATAGCACTAGAACAAGCTTGGTTTATAGCAACAACAGACCCCTCAATCAAAAAAGTTCGAGCTAATTCAGTTGCACTATAACTTCCAACACTTTCAATAGGGGCAGTTGGAATTCGTTCTGCTGTATTCAAAAGTCTTTCACACTTAGCAACCTCTACTGGACAACCCATTGCGAGAGAGGTTCTTTCTCGCATCCTCTCTGGTAAACGAACTTGATTATTTTCTAAAATACCAGAATTGTTAAGTGCATCATAAGTAGCAACAAAAGAGGCTTGAATTGGATTAGACGCCTTTATATTGACAGGGCATTGCATCCCTGTAGACCCCTGATAAAGCTCTCTCAAAGTCATGACTCGTTTATGAACCGCTTCTCTATCAATAACATAAGTTAAAACTTGATTTTTTCTCCTATCATTTATTAGATCTAGCTTACCTACTTCACCCTGAAAAGCTGCTTTTGCTAAACGTTTAACTCCAATACCTATAGGTGAAACAGAACCGATTCCGGTAATAACGATTCTTCTGTCGTGAGCAAAATTCATAGTCCGTTTATCATAATAACATGCGAAAATTCAATGAGTTTTAATATTTCACCCATTAAGCTATACTACAATTATCTTCATGTTCGACATTAATTAATTCTTTCACATCGTGCCTTACCCATAGCAGCTGAGGTCCTAGGCATAGCCGAAGATAAAACCATCCTAGCCGCAAAAGATGAAACAGGTTTCAAGAATTTACTTGGTTACGATCTAAATGATGATGCTAAGAATGGTAGAGGGTTGGGAAGAGCATTGTTAGGACGGGAAAAATCTTTAAGTCCTCAACATTTAATTGATAGAACCATAGCAGCTGAGGTTATAACTAAATTAATTACAGCACTGTCTAAGCTAATACCACCACATCCACTCCGTGAAACTGATGTTAGACCTTCTAACTTAGTAGATCTTATTGATAGATTGGGATCAATTCTCGGTGGCGTTTTTGAAACGATAGTTAAAACTAATCCCCTGGAAGCAATTGAACTTATAAAAAAACTTTCTATAAAAGGTAAGGAATCAGCAACAGCGCAATAATATTGATGATCTTGATCATTGGATTGATAGCAGGACCAGCTGTATCCTTGTAAGGATCACCAACAGTGTCACCTGTAACCGAAGCCTTGTGAGCATCAGAACCCTTACCACCACAATTACCATCTTCAATAAATTTCTTAGCATTATCCCAAGCACCACCACCTGATGTCATGGAGATCGCAAGGAAGATACCAGTAACAATCGTACCTACCAATATTCCACCCATAATACGAGCAGCTGCCATAGCCTCATGCCCATTAAGATAGAACTTGCCGATCAGCGCAATAATGATAGGAGCCATAACTGGTAACAGAGCTGGTACAACCATCTCCTTAATAGCACCCTTAGTAACTATATCAACGCATCTAGCATAGTCTGGTTTAGCCTTAAACTTCATAATCCCAGGTATCTCGATAAACTGTCTTCTTACCTCAGCTACTACATGACCTGCAACTTTACCCACAGACATCATGCTTAGTGAACTGAATAGATAAGGAATCATTCCACCAATAAACAAACCACTTAAAACATAAGGATCTGAGATATCAAAATCAGGAATTGGCAATTGATTCAAAGCATCTATAGCATTGAATTTCGCTATAGCCTTAATTAGGTCAGCTTGGAAACAAGCAAACAAAACTATTGCAGCAAGTGCCGCAGAACCGATAGCGTAACCTTTAGTAACAGCTTTAGTAGTGTTACCCACTGCATCTAGTGGGTCAGTAATAGCTCTAACACTGGCATCCATTCCAGACATCTCAGCAATACCACCAGCGTTATCAGTGATAGGACCATAAGCATCTAGCGCGACGATAATCCCAGCCATAGACAACATACTCATTGCCGCTACACCTACACCGTAAACACCAGCTAAATTAAATGTGAGTAATATAGCTGTAACAATTACTACGATTGGTAGAGCCGTAGCTTCCATAGAGATAGCTAGTCCAGTAATAATATTAGTCGCATGTCCAGATTCAGAAGCTTTAGCTATCTTCTTCACAGGTCTATAAGCAGTCGAAGTATAGTATTCAGTAATCACCACAAACAAGCCAGTGAGGGCTAAGCCCACTAAAGCACACAAGAAATAACTATTAGCCGAATGCTCAAACCCAACCATTATTGAATGCGTAATAAAATAAAAACTTACAGCAGCCACTAGACCACTAACTATCAAACCCTTATAGAGAGCCCACATGATGTCGTTATTCTTGCCAAGCCTTACAAAGAAGATACCAATGATAGAAGCCACAATCGCAGCAGCACCCATGGCTAAAGGATAAAGTACTGAAGCTAAATTACCTGCATGAATAGCTTCAGGGAAAACTAAAACACCAAGTAGCATTACCGCAGTTGCAGTCACAGCATAAGTTTCAAACAAATCTGCTGCCATACCAGCACAGTCACCAACGTTATCACCAACGTTATCAGCGATCACGGCAGGGTTACGTGGATCATCTTCAGGGATACCAGCTTCCACCTTACCCACCAGGTCAGCACCCACATCAGCAGCCTTAGTAAATATACCGCCACCTAAACGCGCAAACACCGAAATTAAACTAGAACCAAAAGCCAAACCTACAAGCGCTGCAACGTTGTCCTCAACTGTATCTGGACTCACAGACTGTAAGTAAAGAAAGAAACTAGAAACACCTAAAAGACCCAAACCCACTACCAGTAAGCCAGTAACAGCACCGCCTCTAAAACTTACATCCAGAGCGTCTTTCATGCTGATAGAAGCTGCTTGAGCCGTACGAATATTAGCGTTAACAGAAACATTCATACCAATAAAACCAGCTACACCACTGAGAATTGAACCAATTAAAAATCCTATCGCTACATTCTTACCCAAGAAATAAGCAATCAAAATAGCCAAAATCACACCAACAACAGCAATTGTTCTATATTGTCTGTTAAGAAAGGCTTTAGCACCATCTTGTATGGCAGCAGCGATCTCTTTCATGGCAGCAGTGCCAGTATCTAATTTAAAGATCCAAAAAGCATAGCCCAAACCAAATATTAAGGCTAAAAATGCTGCTACTATCGCGATAATCACTATGTCCATCGATTCTTAACTTTAACATAGAAAAATCTTTTGAAAAATCAAAATATGCTTTAATTACAAGCAAATAGCCTGCAACTTACCTTGAGCATATTATTCTACAAATGCCCGAAGGGCAAAATACATATTAAACACACCTCAACGTAATACATATCAATTTCACTATTGAAACAACAAACTTGAATCTGTTATATTAATTACATGACCTGTACAATTACAAAATGGCTAGAACAGATTAATTGTAACAACCCTAGATACACAGATACAGTTGAAAAGATTAGGGGCAAAAGAAATAAAAAACTATCTGAAATAAATATTGCAAACTCTACACGCAATTTTGTAATTGACCCAGGAAGTTTAGCTTCAGCACCTGTTGACTTTGCGCATCGTCATCTTCAAACTATGCAACGAACTGCAGAAACAATCAATGCCATCAATAATGATTTTGAAAATGAGCAGAAGGGTCTCCTCTCTGCACTCACAGGAGAGAAAGATAAACTCAAAAGATCACTAGTCATTAAAGGGTTCCAAGAGGCTGCCGCTGCATTAGAGCAATTCTCAGGTTCAAATCCTACAAAAGCGTTACAAAATTTAAGAAGATCACTTGATATAATACGAGACATACTTGCACCAGAAGTAAACATAGGTAATAGTCCACTAGTTCTAGCAGCAAACGCACTTCAGGAGATTGTTAATAAACTAAAGGATAAGGGTTTTATTAAAAGTAAAGCCTAGGAATACACTTATATTGACAGAATTAAGAGATCAATGTTATATTGATCTCTTGTTATGCAACTAAGTCCAATTCAATCATGGATAAAGCATGTCATTGAAAGCCACAAGGAGAAGGGTGGATACGATAGAGCATATGTTCATAAAGAACCTGAGCCTTTATTTCGAATTAACCTAGCAGATGGCGTTAAAAGAATAAATTTTGATCCTGCATTTTTAAGCTCAGATACAGATGGGTTAACTTTACTTACGGGGTTAGATCGTATGAGTAAAACAGCCGATGTGTTTTCGGATATAAACAGAGATTTTTTTGATAAATCAAATGGTTTATTAGCAAGCCTTAGAAAACAAAAAAGCACAGAGGAAGAGTTTGGAACTAGCAGTTACAAACTTCACGAATTACTGGAAGGTCTAAAAGATACTTACTTGTCGCTAAAAAACTTTTCTAGTTCAAATCCTGAGTTACAGCAAGGAGCGCTAAAAAGGCTTGGTTTAGCTTTTGATTTATTAAAGGAGCGATTAACTATCAAAGATCCTAAAGCAAACCCCCTTATCAAGGCTGCTAATGCTTTTGAAGGAATTGCAACTAAATTAGCAAATCATGGTTTCAACTTAGAAGAAGTAAAACTCTCTGACGGTTTTTCTGATTTCTAATTCAATAGACAATTCAAATGAAATACATATCTTGCGAAATTTACTAACGCTATAATTGAAAACTATTATGGCAACTGCACTTAACGACATTAAAGAGAAAATGGAAAAAGCTATAGAGGTTCTGGAAAGAGAGCTTCAAGCTATTAGAACAGGTAGGGCCAACCCTGGGATTTTAGATAGAATAAGCGCTAATTTTTATGGTACGCCGACACCACTTAAGAATATGGCGAACTTAAGTGTTAACGATGGCAGAACTATAGTAATACAACCGTTTGATAAGTCATCATTGAAAGATATAGAGAAAGCAATCCAAGAAAGTGACTTAGGACTAACTCCCAATAATGATGGCAGCAGAATTTTAATCAGTATCCCAGAATTAACTGGTGAAAGACGCAAGGAACTAGCTAAGTTAGTCGGACAAGAGGCTGAAAGGGCTAAGGTCTCTATACGTAACTTGCGCCGTGATGCCATGGATCACATTAAGAAAGCTGACGAAGGCTCTGAAGATGATAAGAAGCGTCAACATGATGAAGTACAGAAGATAACAGATAGCTTTATTGTGCAGATAGATCAGATTGCGCAAGCTAAAGAAAAAGAAATTCTTACTGTTTAAGCTAGACATAAGATTGCGATCTGGTGATAGAGTATTTCCTAGGTAGACCAAGATGTCAAACAAAGATTTAAATATTTACGTTCTTATAAAACAGGTTCCTGATACCAGATCTAAGGCTGGAGTTAACCCAGATGGAACTATTGACCGTGCTAAAGCTGGTAAGATGCTCAATCCTTTCGATGCTTATGCCATGGAAGCAGCACTTAATGCTAAGGCTATGGGCGGACCTAATTCTAAGGTGACAGCTGTAACCATGGGACCACCACCTGCAGTGGACATTCTTTATCAAGGATTAGAGCATGGTGTTGATAAGACCTGTATACTTTCTGATCGCAAACTTGCTGCTTCAGATACTTTGGCGACGGCTTATGCACTGTCTAAAACACTTGAATATTTACAAGCTAAGGATGGACCTGCTGATCTAATATTCTGTGGTCTGCAAACTACCGATGGTGACACGGCTCAAGTAGGACCAGAAATCTGTGAGCGTATGGATTTCACACAAGTAACCTATGTAGAAGATTTTAAGATTGAGAATAATAAGGTTATCGCTCGTAAGGTGATAGAGGGTGGATCCATGGAAGTAGAAGCAGATTTACCAGCTTTGCTTACTATAGCCAACAGCTATCACAGACTGAAGCACAAGACCTTCCGTGGAGCTAAGTTCGTGCAAGAGATCAAGCGTAGTGAAGCTCTCCAAAAACAATTCGTAGATATTATTAGTTTAGAGACCTGTAAGGCTGATGATGCTAGATGCGGTTTAGCTGGTTCACCAACTATCGTTTCCATGACCTGGAAGATAGGAGTAGTAGGTGGCAACTGTACTATGCACCAAGGTAAGAGTGCTGAAGAGCTAGTCAGTGACACACTTGCAGCTAATAGAGAATTAATCAAGGAGTACGCAGTTGGCTAAAGAAGTTTTAGTAGTAGCAGAACAAGTCAAAGGAGTAGTAGCGAACGTTACGCTTGAGTTACTTGGTGAAGGACGTAAATTAGCTGAGAAGCTTGGTGCACCACTTAGTTGTTTTATACTTGGTCATAACATAGAAAGCCAAATCCAGAGAGTGATAGACGCGGGTGCTGATAAGGTTTACGTAGCAGATCACGAAGAGTTAGCTGAATACAAAACTCTACCTTATAGAAGGGTTATCATAGATGAACTTAGCAGCTGGACTACCCCACCACACACCTTACTTATGGGTTCTACCACTAGCGGCAGAGACTTAGCTCCACGTATTGCAGCTTTCTTTGAGACTGGACTGACAGCAGATACTATTGAACTAGATATCGGTCCATACGAACAAAAAGCTGGAACTGATAAGTCTAAGATCGGTTATTTCCCAGAATGTTTATACGCTCATAGACCAAGTTTTGGTGAATCACTTAAAGCTCGTATTCTAGGTCCATGGAAAGATCCACAGATGGCAACTATACGTCCTGGAGTATTTCCAGTTCTTCCTAAAGTAGAGCGCGATCCAAGCACTGTAAAGATTAAACGCATAGCAGTGAATCTACAAGAGAGTGATTATCGCGTACGCATTAAGAATATATTGCGTGAAGAGTCTACGAAGCTCGATATCACAGAAGCGGAAGTAATTATTTCTGGAGGCTTCGGCTTAGGTTCAGCAGAAGGTTTCAAACTTCTAGAAGAACTAGCAGCTTGTTTCAACAACTCTGTTATCGGAGCTTCTCGTAAAGCTGTAGACATGGGCTGGATCACTTATCCACACCAAGTAGGACAGACTGGTAAAACCGTTAGACCTAAGTTATATATCGCCTGCGGTATCTCTGGTGCCTTGCAACACAGAGTTGGCATGCAAAAGTCTGATGTCATTATTGCTATTAACAGAGATCCCGATGCACCAATATTTTCTTTTGCTAACCATGGTATAGTGGGTGACCTTTATCAAGTTATACCTGAGATGATTAAGCAAGTTAAAGCAATGAAAGCCGCTAAGGAACCGGCTTTAGTTTAGGAGAGTTTATGGCAACCAAGACCCAAGAGAAATTAACTGCAAGCAATAAAGCTGCTAAAGAACCAGTAACTTATGACCTGATCTTAGTTGGGGCTAGTCCTTCTAACTTAACATTGGCGCATAGACTCTGTGATCTAGCTAAGAGCAAACCAGAAGTGAATATCAGCGTTGCTATTCTAGAGAAGTCAGAAGATTTTGGTGGACATATAGTTTCAGGTGCAGTAGTCACTAAAACTATCTTTGATAAAGCTTTCCCTAATCATATTGCTGATGGCATGCCTATCGAAACAGTTTGTAAAGAAAGTCATTTCTCAGTAATGAGCGAGCATGCTAAGTGGGATGTACCTTCGGTGATCACTCGTGCAGCACTTCCTGAGTTCATTAAAGAAGGTTACTACGTGCTAACTCTATCTAATGTGGTTATTTGGATGGCTGAAACCCTTAAGACTAAGGTCAAAGACATCCCGAATCTAACTATAGATTTATATCCTGGCTTTGGAGCTATTAGAGCATTAATTGAAAACAATAAAGTTATTGGTGTAACAGTAGCTAAGACTGGCGATCCACTCGAGGACAATGTTTATGGTTCAGTAGTATGTTTTGGCGATAAAGGGTTTATTTCCAAAGACGTCATCAATCATTTCAAATTAGATACTAATCCACAGCTTTGGTCAGTAGGCGTTAAAGAGACCTGGAAACTAGCTCCAGGAGCGCCATCCATGAAAGGTAAGGTTTATCACACACTTGGTTATCCTACTCTCGATGGTACTTTGGGTGGTGGTTTCGTTTATGGATTAGATCATAATAGATTAACCATAGGACTAGTGATCTCACTTGATTCTCCTAATCCTAATATTCATCCTCAAAAACAATTACAAGAATACAAGAAGCACCCTTGGATACAAGAGTTACTTAAAGGTGGAGAGTTGTTAAACTACGGAGCTGCTGTTTTACCTGAAGGCGGTATGGCAAGCTTACCTAAGGCGTTTCAAGTGGATGGTGCTTTATTCTTAGGTGATGCTCTAGGCTTACTTGATATGAAGTCGCTTGCTGGAGTAGATAAAGCCATAGAGTCTGGCTACTTAGCTGCTGACGTAGTATTTAATGCTTTCTCTAAGAGAGATTTTAGCGCTGAAGGATTAGCCTCTTACCAAGAGCATCTCATGGAATCACCATTCTTGGATAAGCTCAAGGCTAATAGATACTTCCGTAAGGCTTTCTTAGATAATCCAGATTTACTTAGTAACTTCTTACCTAAGTTTCTTAATGGTATCGAACTAGTGAACACACCAATCATTGGTGGCTTACTAGGACCTACTGTAGGAGCACTTAACGTAGGGTTCACTAATCCTATTAAAGCTATCACTCAAACCCTTAAAGCTGGTCTCTATATGAATGCTCCAGACGAGATCAATACTGAGATCAAGTACAAGGCTGG